>NZ_AWXA01000050.1:0-10131 GCF_000478965.1 Megasphaera vaginalis (ex Srinivasan et al. 2021) | reverse complement strand
ACTCCCTAGCTCTGCTTGCTTTTCATCACTGGATAAATTGCGCATGCGCACCATAACGTCGGCAGATGGAATTCTGATCCGTAACGCCGGAGAGCTGAATAACGCTGCTTTCCAAGCCAAGCGGCGAGGCGTCCGTCACCTGGCGCACCTCCGCCACCGTGACAGGCCGGTTCTCCCACATCTCCCGCACTGGAGAAAAAGAGCGGCGAAAGAGTCCGACCGTAACTGCCGGCGTGAGAAAAAGCCAGTATATCGCCTGCCGCCGCTTTCGGCAAAACGACATCTTCACAGAGAATATCCAGAGCCATGCAGAGATTGCCGACAACGGTGACCCTTTCCATTTCTTTCACGTCGCTCAGCAGAAAAACGCGGGATGAATCGTACGTCGTAAACAACGGCTCCATGCCGGCAGGTTCGGCGTCTTGCGCCAACTGCCGAACAAATCGGACAATTACGGGCCGTAAAAAACCGTTTAAAGCGTTTTGCACGACAAGGTACGTTTTTCCGCCACATATTTTTTTATCGATAATCGGCGTATAGTACGTGCCGGCCGTGCAAGTAAGGAAACGGCCGCTTTCTATATACAACTTCGCCTGCAAAGCCGCGGTATTACGAGCGCATATATCCGAAACAGCAGCCGCCAACACGGAAAAATATTGCAGCACAACGCCAAAAAGAGCCGACACCCGTTCGGCCAACTCGTAACAGGCCCGATAATACGCGCCGATCCGAACCGCATCAAGCACCTGAGAACGCAAATGGACATGAATGCCCGTAATGCGCACCTGGGGCCATTGTTTTACAATAGCTGCCAACTGCGGCAGCAGCTTCTCATCAATGCCGAATGGGGCCGGACCGGCAAGTCCTCTGTCAAAAGAACGCTGCGGCTGAATGCGCAGGCCGATAGAAAGAATTTCCCGTCTTGCCGCCGCAGCCGCGGCCAAGCGTTCCACTTCGCCGAGACTGTCGGCAACAAAGACACATTTCCCCCAAACACGGCATATATCTTCGTCACTTTTCCCAGGTGACGAATAAAAAATACGATCGGGCACAGCGCCTTGCGACAAAGCCAACTCCACTTCCCGAGCGGAAGCCGCGTCGGCACCGAAGACCTGAGACAGCACCGCTTTGACAACTGGCGGATACGGGTTGGCTTTAACCGAATACAATACGGAAAGTCCCGGCAGCGCTGCCTTCAACTGCAGACACCGAGCCGTAATACAAGCCTGATCGTAAATATAACAGGGCGCATGATCGCGAATAAATGATTGCCCCATGCGCTTCACCTCCACCTTATCATCGGTTCGCGCAGCGTCGGCGCGAAAAAAAATGACAAACGGTCACGGTGCCTCAGCTGTCAAAAAACTGCGGCCGTTCTTTTTTTCACGTTACTCCTCAGTCCGTTCCGGTTCTTGCGCCTGCAAGATTCTGGCGATATCGGCGACAATACACGCTGGTTCCAAACGATAGCGACTGTACAGCGTTGACAAGGGTACGCAGTTCGTAAATTCCTTTTCCGCCCCGTAAGACAACACCTGTACGGCAGTCGTTCCGTAAAAAGAGGCGACACGCTGCCCGAAACCACCGCTGACAATGCCGTCTTCCAAGGTCACCACCAAGCGATGCGACGCTGCCAGCTCCTGCAGAACCGTTTCGTCCACTTCGCTGTACACGCGGGGATTGATCAGACTTCCTGCAATGCCATATCGCCGCGCCAACAGGCTGCATGCCTGACAAGCCAGATCATAAAACTGTCCCAAGCCGATAAAAGCGACTTCTTTACCGGTTCTGACCAGTTGAAATTGCCGCCTGTTCGCCGCTGTAAACGGTCTGCCGGCCTGATACGTATAGATCCGATTCGGTACTCTGATTACGACCGGCTCTTCCTGCTGATCGACAGCCCACTCCAGCATCTCCACAAATTCCCCCTTCGTGGCCGGCGCCAGGCAGAGCAATCCCGGAATAGAGGCCGTCATAGCCAAATCGTACATGCTGGCATGCGCGGCATCCATGGCGGATATGCCGCCGCCTGACGTAAACGAGAGGATGACGGCGCTGCTGCCGTTAATTGCCAGATCATGCATAAGCTGGTCATACGTACGTTGCAGAAAGGTTCCATAATCGAGGACGACAGGCTTAGCGCCGGCTTTTGCCATCCCGGCCGCAAAAGAAACTGCGTGCGCTTCGGCAATGCCGACATCAATATACTGCCGGCCTGCTTGCTCCCGAAATGCCGTATCCGCTCCCACGTTGCGGGGGACGGCGGGACAGACCGTGATCACAGACGGATCTGCCGCCATCTTTTTCAGCAGAACCTGCCGCGTAATGGCGTCGCCGCGTTCACCGGCCACGCTCTTCCCCGGCTTATGAAGATGGTGATAAGCCTCGCGGTCTCTTTCCGCCGGCTCATAGCCCTTCCCTTTTTGTGTACAGACGTGAATGACGAGAGGACGCTGACGCTCCTTTTCTTCGGTAAAAACCCGAATCAACGCGCCCAGATCATGCCCGTCTTCCACAAAGCGATAGGCCAGACCGCAGGCGGTGAAAAAATTATTGGCCGACTGTCCCCCCGTTCGCCTCAATTCCCGTAAATTTCTATATATGCCGCCATGATTCTCGGCAATGGACATATCGTTATCATTGACGATGATAAGCAAATTACCGTCCAATTCAGCGGCATTATTCAATCCCTCGAAGGCTTCGCCGCCCGATAAGGCGCCGTCACCGATAACGGCGACAACCCGGTAGTCGTCGCCGCAGCGATCTCTGCCGGCCGCCAATCCCGCCGCCAAACTGACCGATGTCGACGTATGTCCCATCAAAAAGGTATCATGCTCACTTTCCCGGGGATTCGTATATCCGGTAAACAGAGAATCTGCGGCAGGATCGAGAAACTTCCGCTTTCTCCCCGTCAAAATCTTATGGGTATAACATTGGTGCGACACGTCGAAAATAAACTTGTCCCGCGGCGAATCGAAAACATAATGCAACGCAAGTGTCAACTCCACAACACCTAAATTCGGTCCCAGATGACCGCCTGAAGCCAATGCGCTGTCAATCAGGACCTGTCGAATTTCACCGGCAAGCACTTCCAGCTCAGGAAGGGAAAGTCGTTTCAATTGTTTCGGACTATCTATCTGTGACAAATATTGCATGGTCTTCCTCTCTGTTAACAAATATAGTATATTGCCTGTGATAATAGTGTATCATTCTTACACGTTCAAGCATAGTCCGGTTCGCAAAAAAATCTGCCCTATCCCTGCCGAAACACTGCACATCTCCAGAACGAAAGCCCCTTTTTGTGAGTAACCGAAAATCCGTTACGACATAGTCATCAATAATAAACCAGCTATTTCCGGCTGGCATAAACTGCAAAAAAATTTCCTGAAAGCCAAATGATACATATCGACTTTCAGGAAACACGAATTTGTTACCGCATCGAACAGAACATATTTATGAATGCTCCACTTCTGGTGAATACTGAGGAGCTCCCCATTTCTTTAATACCCAGGCAGTCCACATGGGACATAAAATCGCCGTCACGATAACTGCCGCCGCAATTTGCACAGAAGCCAGCGCAGCGGCGTCCGTCAATTCCGGCACAACTTCGGCAATAATCGTCGGCGTCGCCACTGCCGATCCGGCAACAGAAGCCAGCGATGCGCCTGCATACCCGGGGCGGCGCAAAATAAGTTTATCGATTCCCGTCAACACAATCGCGCCAACGATGAACGCTACCACGCCCAAGAGAACGCCGCCAATACCGGCAGAAAACATCATGCCCAAATTGATGGATGATCCAATTGAAATGCCGACAAAAGGAATCATCAGCCGTGAACCTCCCTTAAAATAGTTGCGTACACCGGGATACAGATTCCCCAACACGATACCGAACAGCATAGGAAAAATCGTCGCAAACAGTGACATCAGCGGAATATGCGTTGCCCCGGAAGCCCCCAGCGCCACCATAGCCAGAAAAGGCCCGTCTTTTAAAGATAGTAAACTGTATGCGCCGAGATCAATATCTTCTCCGTATTCGGCAGTAATGGCGAGATAAATAGAGCCGTTAGAACTGAGCAGCGCCGTGTAAACAGCCAGCGCTGAAACGCCGAAAACGCCTGCAGGTCCAAAGATCATGCCAAAAATGGTTCCCGTCACATAGCCGGCTGCAAATTTCCCCAGCAGGAGCATGCCGCCACGCTGCAATGCTTCTGGCGCCTCATTTAACCGTAATCCCGTTCCGGCCATGAATAAGACCACCCCAGTTAACGGTACAACAGCCTTTTTCCCGAAAAGTGCCGTTGTAAGACTGCCCATATTGACAAAATCAGGAAACAGAGAATTGAAAATAATCGATAAAAACATCGGAATAATCATGGCTGCCGCTGGGATCTTCCGAAAGGCCATACAGGGGATATCGTATAAAATATAACTCATTTTTATCTCTCCTTTATTCATGAACACATTGTTCGTCAAGGAATTTCTGAAGCATATCGGAATCTGGTATCATCCTGGTCAGTTTCCATCGATCTGCCGCTTCTTTACTTTTTGCATTTTTTACGACATCAATCTGCTTTTCTTCCGGCACAACAACTACTCCATCGGCATCACCATAAATAATCATGCCCGGTTTCACGACGGCACCGCCACATTGTATCACCTGCTGCGTTTTTCCCAAGTAAACGGCAGCAGGAATTTTAGGTACCGCTCCTTTTGCAAAAACAGGAAACGATCCTTCACTGATGTCCAGACTATCACGAATACAGCCATCAATAACAATGCCTGCCAGCCCTCGCTTTTGGGCTATATGAACGACAATTTCACCTAAAAAAGCCACATCTGCGGAACCGTCGGTATCAATAACCAGGACCTCACCGGGAGCAGCGTCATGCAGTGCCTTAAAAACAACGGCACAGTCATTTTTTATGATTTGTACAGTAAAAGCCGGCCCGACCATTCTCATATATTTATTCAGCGGTTTGATATGGCTATTCATCGTGCCAACACCTTGTAACGCATCGGCAAGAGACGTCGTGGAAACACCTTGCCAATCATCTTTTTGAAAATTCACTACTTCTCCTCCTATCCCAATTCAACCGGATTAGTCAATTTCCCGGTAACGGCAGTGGCCGCCGCTACCGCCGGAGAGCTAAGGTACGTCCTGGATGCAGGACTGCCCAAACGGCCAAGAAAATTCCGATTGTTCGTGCCCAAAAGCACTTCACCGTCAGCTAACAAGCCACCACTGCGACCTTCGCAAAGAGAACAATATGGATGAGTGAACATGGCACCTGCTTTGACCAATATCTCTACGTATCCTAGCCGCAAGGCCTCCTTGAAAATCTTACGTGACGCCGGCGTAACAAGCAGTTCGACGGTCGGAGCAATCGTCCTGTTTTTCAAAATTTCGGCAGCAATCTCCAGATCCGCCAATCTGCCGTTCGTGCAGGAGCCGATAAAAACCTTATCCACTTTCATGCCCGCCAGCGCTGACAGCGGTCTGACATTGTCTACGTGCGGGTGCGCGGCAATATACGGTTCCAGCTCTTCTGCCCGGTAATACAGCACCCGTTCATAGGCGGCGTCATCGTCAAAACATATCCAGGAAATGTCGTCATACCGTACCTGACTGTATGCCGCTGTTTCCGGCGTCGGCGCAAAGAGTCCCACCTTGGCACCGCATTCCACAGCCATATTGGAAATCGTCAACCGCTCATCTACAGTCAGCTTGTCAACAGTACTGCCGCAGAATTCCAGCGATTTATAGGTGCCGCCTGCAGCTTGTAAATCTCCGAGCACCCGTAAAGCAATGTCTTTTGAATAGACTCCTTTCAGCAAAGTACCGTCGATTCTGATTTGAATCGCTTGCGGTACGCGGAGCCACATCTCCCCCGTTCCCAATACGGCTGCCATCTCCGTATAGCCAATACCCGTGGCAAAACAGCTGACAGCACCATACGTTGTCGTATGCGAATCTGTAACGAAAGAAAGATCTCCCGGTCTGACGTACCCCATTTCCGGCATCAGTTGATGGCAAATGCCATCGCCAACATGCACTTTTCTGGCACCGCATTCCTCTGCATAGCGGTAACCGTAATTCATATGATCGCCATCCAGCGGCAGACAAGTCGGAATTAAGTGGTCAAACATGATGATAACCTTCTGCGGATCCCATGATTTCGTAAAGCCCATTTCTTTGAATTTCCGGTATACATTCGTCGTATAAATGTCATGAAACATGACACAATCGGGATGTGTAACTAGAATATCGCCCGGTTTGCAGTCTTTTACACCAGTATTATGCATAAGGATCTTTTCCGCTAATGTATGTCCCATCTTCATTTCTCCTCTCTTTTTATGATGCGATTCCGGATCTGCATATGACGAACCAAGCCTCCATCAGCAACAATTTTAAACACATTATCCGGAATGCTTGGAATGTTAAAAGACTGTCCGTTGACACCTACTGTACCCGCCTTCAAATCAACGGACACAATATCCCCTTCTGAACAATGATCCGGCAGTTCCCGACTTTCCAACAGTAACAGTCCATTATTAATGGCATTGCGGAAAAAAATCCGGGCAAAGGATTTTGCGATAATGCAAGGCACTTGTAAAGCACTGATACATTCCGGCGCCTGTTCCCGCGAAGAGCCGCATCCAAAATTACTGCCGCCTACAAGAATATCTCCCGGCTGAATTTGGCCGGCTAATTCAGGCCGCAGCGGTTCAAAAGCATGTGTCTTTATTTCATCCATCGTGTCCAGTGTAAGCCATTGTGTCGGAATGATGATATCGGTATCAACATCATCGCCTAATTTCCATATTTTCCCCGAAAACTTCTTTTTCATACACTTTTCCTCCTACTCGCCAAGGACACCGTAAATAGCCGTTTTCGCCGCTACAGCCGGAGAACTCAGATAAACGCTGGCCGTCTTTGATCCGGAACAGCCGTCAAAATTATACGATCATGTCGATACAAGCACTTCTCCGTCATCAAGAATTCCCTGCGCTTTTCCCCAGCACACGCTACACCCCTGATTCATGACGATGGCCCCACAATCCAAGAAAATTTCCAACAATCCTTCTTTAGCGGCTTGCAGATAAATATCGCTCGTCGCCGGAGCAATGATAAGTCGGGTTCGATATGCCACCTTTTGTTCACGCAAAATCGACGCCGCTATCCGCAAGTCTTCCAATTTGCCACCGCGACAGCCGCCAATAAATACTTCATCCACCTTAACAGGCTCTATATCGGACAAAAGCTGTGCCTGATGAACGGCTCCCGGCAATGCTACCATGGCCGGTATATCCGACAAAGACCGCCTAATATGTCCTTCCAGTCCTGCCTCGCCGTCACTGAAAACTGCACTCATTGCACCGGCCTGTTGCGTCAGATGACACAAATCAAAACGCTGACTACGTGACAAGTCCCCTATTCCTACCCCTGTAAAAACCACGAGTTTCCCCTTTACGTCGAATGATTTAAGACGCGCCAACAACCACAAAGCGACATCTTGCATCATGGTCCTTGAAGCGGGAGTACTGGACAGTTCTATGACAAATAACTCCGGCCGGCTAAGCGTAATATGCTGATCGCGCAATACATCCGCCAATTCCGCTTCCGTCACCGTTAACCCGAGTATCCCTACAGCACCAAATCCAGCCATATGTTCCCCTGTCCCGACGATAACCTGATTCATATTGCCGTACGTTTCCATTACTCGCAAGTACCCTACGCCACAACACGTTTCCAATAACAGATTGTTTTGCACCCCCCAATCAATAAGCTTTCTCTGTTTAGCTCCGATAGCAATACTGCTGTTCGGCGTATCATGATCAATGCAAACAATTACCCTGTCTCGATCTTTTATGGAAATATGCTGCACGGTTTCCACAAAATCATCAGAAACAGCATCTGTAATAATGCTGTAATCAACAGGGAGAGTCCATGGTTGATGATATCGTTTTTCTTTTATCTCCCTTACAAAGCTATTTCTCATGCCGTCTCCTCCTCAGATTAACTACCATTTCCTGTATGCCCTTATTATAGAATGTATTTTCGGAACAACCAATTTATCGGTTTTTATCCGAGTTATCTTGTTAAATGTTTCATAATATATTATATTTTTATAAATGAAACAAATTTTCTAATTTCCAACTAAATTCTCATCTTTTTTATCCATGAACACCGTTGTAAAGCAAGTAGTCAACATTTGCATAAAGGAGTTTGTATGCTTAACCATACCGAATCTTCAATTACGCCCTACAAGGTTTGTATTTTAGCCTATGATTTTACGATGACCTTAGCACAGGACGTTATCGAAAAATTGCCGGACAATGATGTCAAATATTTGATCTTCAATGCGGGACTGGACGAAAAGCAAGATATTTGCGTTGCCGAGGCAAGACAACAGGGCTGTGAAGTTTTCGTGGCAGGCCCCGCTTCTGCAGCGAGATTTATGAATTATTACACGTACCCGCTGATTCCTTACGAAGTTCGGCCCATTGACTACATCATAGCCATCAACCAAGCTGTAAAATTGGGCGGCACTCATTTAGGGCTCGTCCGTTACCGTTATTCTCCTGCTCCTGACTTACCGCTGCTCCGTGAATTGACAAATATTTCGCTGACAGAACTTATTTATGATGAAATACCTCAAGTCTATTCGCTGGTCAAAAGAGCCTCCTGTGATATTTTCATCGGCAACTATCTGACGCAACATGCTGCAAAGGCGGCAGATAAACAGGCAATCTTACTCTATGCCGGCAAGGAAGCAATCCGTGATGCTTGTATACGGGCCGGAGAACTGGCGCACACGTTATATGATACGGAACGTGGAAAAGCAATCGCCGAATCTGTGCTCAATACAGCGCAATTAGGAATTATCGTTGCCAACGCGCAAGGAAATATTGAATTCTTTAACCGCACGATGCAACAATATACCGGTATGGGTCTTCACGAAGTCAGCAATCGTGCCTTGACAGAAGTATTTCCCAACTTACCGCTACACCGTTTTGTGAAAAGTGGCCTATTACAAAATGACAGTTATCATCTCATCAACGATACGATGATGAGATGCATTTTTCAAAAAATCATGGTCGGAACGCATACAGGCGGCACCCTGTTGACAATTCATCCAAATCCTCATAATTTGAAGAAAGAACGCTCACGCCCCAAATTCGTCGTTAAACCGATTTATAAACTGGAAAAAATTACGATGAACTCTCCAATCATGAAACGCGTAGTCACAGAATGTTACCATCTTTCTCCCATTGAACATCCCACCGTCATCATCGGCCCTTCCGGGTCCGGCCGGGAAGAGATAGCCCACTGCCTTCATAACGCCTCACGACGGGCAAGCAAACCTTGCATCATTTTACCCTTGATGAGGACCATGTTGCGACAATGCTTTATGGCTAACGTTCTGTAGACGGATTGCTTTTGAATGCTAACGAAGCAAGTATGATTATTAAAAATATATCGATTGCCGGGCCAAAATTACAAGCAGCCTTATTGTCAATCATACAACAACAACAATTTTTTCACCCCGGTATGATCGCTCCGATTACCTTTGACATCGTTTTCTACACAATCGTAACCGATGAGGAATACCACCATTTGCGTTCCGATTTGCGCTGCTGCTTTGATATTTTACACATCACATTGCCCCCTCTCTGTACCCGGAAAGAAGACATCTGCGAGTTATTTCAAAGCTATGTTATGCAGTTGTCACCAGATAAACGCGCTCACCAATTGACGCCATTGATGAAGGAAATTTTAACACAGTACAGTTGGCCAGGAAATGTTCGAGAACTCCGCGCCGTAAGCACTCGCTATGTGCTCCTCTTAAAAAAAGCTGCGCGTCACACTGTTCAGCACCGCTATGAATCTTTATTGAATGCCATCGGGCAAGATACGTTGCGGCATGACATTTACACACAATATCATGCCCTATTGGAACGCCCTATTAAAGATATGGCATCCTTTTATGCCGGCTTGAAACTATTACATCTATTTTTCAGCCAAACCTACGAAGAATTGGCTCAAGAACTTGGTCTCAGTCGTACTACGCTATGGCGTATCAAAAAAGAGGTTAGTGGTTACACCCCATTGGTGACACAAAAAAA
>NZ_AWXA01000049.1:0-1275 GCF_000478965.1 Megasphaera vaginalis (ex Srinivasan et al. 2021) | reverse complement strand
CCCACCGAGGAGGCAATAGCTATGTCTGATAACATTATACAGCTCAATGAGGATCTGATAAAGAACAATCTCAAAGATCTGGTGCGTAGCAGCGTTGAGGAAACCCTCAATGCTCTGCTGGATCACGAAGCTGATGAGCTTGTGAACGCTGGTAAATACGAGCGTTCCGGTGAACGGAAGGGCTACCGCTCCGGTCATTATGAGAGAAATTTCTCCACCACATCCGGTGATGTGATGCGCAGAGTTCCCAAACTCAAGGGCATTCAGTTTGAAACCGCTATCATCGAACGTTACAAGCGTCGCGAATGTTCCGTCGAAGAAGCCCTGATTGAGATGTACCTGGCCGGCGTCTCCGTTCGTCGTGTTGAAGACATCACGGAAGCACTCTGGGAAGCAAAGTGTCCCCCGGAACCATCAGCAACCTCAATAAGAAAGCATATGAACACATTGAGGAATGGCGTTCTCGTCCCCTTACTGAGGAGTACCCTTACGTTTACGTTGACGGTGTTTACTTTAAACGCAGCTGGGGCGGAGAAATCCAGAATGTCGCTGTCCTTGTGGCCATCGGTGTGAACAATGAAGGGTATCGCGAAATCCTTGGAGCTGCTGAAGGTATGAAAGAAGATCACGAAAGCTGGAAAAACTTCTTTGTATGGTTGAAAGAGCGTGGGCTTAAAGGGGTTCGTCTCATCATTGGAGATAAGTGTCTTGGAATGCTTGAGCGTATTCCTGAAGTCTTTCCGGAAGCCCGCTATCAGCGCTGTACAGCACATTTCTACCGAAATGTATTCACCGTTACACCAAGAACAAAGATGCGAACCGTCGCAATGATGCTGAAAGCCATCCATGCCCAGGAAAGCAAAAAGGCTGCCAGAGAAAAAGCAGCTTCTGTAGCACAGCAACTCCGCGAAATGAAGCTGTCCGCTGCCGCCCGGAAAGTGGAAGAAAGCATCGAAGAGACCCTCACATATATGGACTATCCAACGGAACACTGGAACCGGATCCGGACCAACAATACCACAGAACGCGTCAACAGGGAGATCAAGCGCCGAACAAAAGCGATTGGAGCATTCCCTGATGGTCAAAGTGCTTTGATGCCGGTCTGTGCCCGGCTGCGCCATGTAGCAGCGTCGGAATGGGGATCCAAGCGGTATCTCAACATGAATCACCTGTTTGATCTGGAACGCCAGCGCAAGGTTGACGATCAGTCTGCAGCCAGCTAACTATGACACCGGTGGCTGAAAATGAATTTGCGAAAGATTATTGACACTATCA
>NZ_AWXA01000048.1:0-48405 GCF_000478965.1 Megasphaera vaginalis (ex Srinivasan et al. 2021) | reverse complement strand
GCTGATTTCCTCCTTCAGGAAAAACAAACTCTTGCGACTATTCTGTAAAAGCTGCCGAAGCAGCATTAAGCAGACGAATAATTTCGGATATAGAAATAACCCCGCAAAACGAGGTTATTTAGTGTGGTGGCGGCTCGGAGATTCGAACTCTGGACACTGCGGGTATGAACCGCATGCTCTAGCCAACTGAGCTAAGCCGCCATGTGGAGCTATTGACCGGGATTGAACCGGTGACCTTATCCTTACCAAGGATACGCTCTACCGACTGAGCTACAACAGCTTAATACCGTTCAAAGCCATATGCTGTTTTAAAAAATTTGGTAGCGGGGGCAGGACTTGAACCTACGACCTTCGGGTTATGAGCCCGACGAGCTACCAACTGCTCCACCCCGCGACAATATTGGTGGTGGGAGAAGGATTCGAACCTTCGAAGGCGGACGCCGGCAGATTTACAGTCTGCTCCCTTTAGCCACTCGGGAATCCCACCATTTTGGAGCCGACAATAGGACTCGAACCTACGACCTACTGATTACAAGTCAGTTGCTCTACCAACTGAGCTACGTCGGCTTACCTAACAGAACGTAGTCAATTATACCTAATAAGAAACCGTCTGTCAATAGCATTGCATAACATTGCATAATAAACCTACAATTTTTTCAGAAGGTAGCGCTATATCATCTGCTACGTAGTAAAGTATACTATATGCACGTAAAAAAGGCAAGCAAAAGACGTTTCTCTCTCTGTTGATAACTAAGCCGGTGTTTCCCCGCCAGAGGACAGCCCCGCACGCGAGGAGGCGAATGAATAGCCAAGATACTGGCGGCTTCCCCTGAAAAAAGGCCGTCGTTTGCCTTCCCGACCGGAACACACGGCAAAACACCAGGAAGCCGCCTCTCCAAAGAAACGGCGCCCTTGACAAATCCTCGAGAATAACGCCCCTATTCATCATACAGTCAATCTGGCAGCTTTTTGGCCTCCCGCACTTCTGCAATCCTATCGGCAATCTCTTCCAGCGTGGCCCCGGCAGCCGCCTCAACGGCCGCAAAAACGGCGCCTTCAACGACGGGGCAGTCCAACAGAAGCAGCCGCCGGTCCGTCATGGTTTCCATAACCATTTCCGCTGTCATGACAGCGCTGCCCATATCCATAATCAAAACGACACCATCATCCGAGTACGCTTCCTCGACAGCCTGACTGATTCGCGCAAAGCTGGTGCCGATGCTGCCGTCTTCCAATCCGCCGGCAGCGACTATACGGACCGTGTCGGCCATGGCCGCAGCCAGTTCAACAACGCCTTCAGCCAGTTTTCGGCTATGTGAGATAACGACAATTCCTACCATGGTTTTCTCTCCTTAAGCAATATGTCCGGCAATGACTTGAAGCATGAAAAGAGAAGATGTCGCGCCCGGATCCTGGTGACCGATGCTCCGCTCACCAAGGTAGCTGGCTCGTCCTTTCGCCGCCGCAATCGTTTTCGTATAGGCAACGCCCGCCTCGGCCGCCGCGACCGCTTTTTTTACGGCCAGGGCAAGTTCTTCCCCGTCGGCAAGCGAAAGGGCCAGCGCTTCATACGCCGGACAAAGGGCATCCAACATCGTTTTATCCCCCTTTTCCGCTCTGCCGCGCATCTTTACACCTTCAATCGCAGCTGCAAAGGCTGTCTGAAAATCGATTGCCGTAAGTTCCATCTTATCTTTGCAGATCGCTCCGGCTTTCATGAAAGCCGTACCGTACAACGGCCCTGAAGCGCCCCCGACGGTAGAAACTAATTGCATGCCTACACCTTTAAGGATTGTCCCGATATCCTTATCTGCCAGCTCCGGCAGTTTTTCTTCCACAGCCTTAAAGCCCCGCGCCATATTGATGCCATGATCGCCATCGCCGATAGCGGTATCCAGATCTGTGAGATATTCTTTTTCCGCGCGGATCTTCTCCGCCATCGCTTTAATTACCGCCAATACTGCTTCCCGATCCATACCTGAGCATCTCCTTTCCGCCTTATTTTTTCAAAGCCGGCGTATCGGCTTTGGCGTCATACAGCCCTTTAAGTTCCTCGTCAAGACGCAACAGAGTCAGCGAGAAGCCCGCCATTTCAATTGACGTCATATAATTGCCTACAAGCGTATCATAGACGATGATCTGCCGCTCCTTCAGATAGTCTTGAACAAAATTATTGACGACGTACAGTTCCATCAGCGGCGTTCCGCCCATGCCATTGACGAGTACAACGACTTCGCGTCCGACATAATCAAGATCAGCGAGAATTTTATCCAGTAATATTTCGGCAATTTTGTCGGCAGACTGCAACGTTTCCCGATGCGTTCCCGGCTCACCGTGAATACCGATGCCGATTTCCATTTCATCTTCGGCCAATTCGAATCCCGGCTTTCCGTTGGCCGGAACAGTACAAGGATAAACAGCCATTCCCATCGACCGCACATTGGCAACGGTTTTTTCAGCAACCTCCTTAACCTCGGCCAGGCTGCCGCCGCTTTCCGCTTTAGCGCCGGCTATCTTATGCACAAATACCGTCCCGGCCACACCGCGACGCCCTGTCGTATAAAGGCTGTCCTTAACGGCTACATCATCGTTGACAACGACATAATCTGCGGTGATCCCATCCTCTTGCGCCAGATCAATAGCCATTTCAAAATTCATCATATCGCCTGTATAGTTTTTGACGATGCAAAGCACACCTTCTTCCGTGGCAACAGCCTTGATCCCTTCTAAAATCTGATCTGGCGTCGGCGAGGTAAAAACGGCGCCGGCCACGGCCGCATCCAGCATTCCTTCTCCCACATAGCCGCCGTGCGCCGGTTCATGACCGCTGCCGCCGCCGCTGACCAAAGCGACACGACCGGATTTTTTCACTTTCCGCACGATAATATTACGATCTTCCAACTGGGAAAGTTTTCTTGGAAACGCCTTGGCCAATCCTTGTATCATTTGCGCCTCTACCAACTCCGTATCATTTAGAATTTTTTTCATAATAAACGCCTCCTTTTATCATCAACTGAGCAAACGAAGCTCTCCGCACGGCAATGGACATATATATTTAGTATATCATTATTCTTTTTTGTATGCCAAATCGCAATTATATAAGTCCTCTTTTCCAGCGAGACAAAACAAAATTCCTGAATCGTTCTACAACAGGAAGCATATTGGCTTGTTTATAAACGGCTAAATATATATATCGTTTTTCCATCGGATCAGCAATCGGAATTCTGTCCAGGTCATAATACTGCAACGTATAAAAGTCGGGAATAACGGCCACCCCATAGCCGGCGGCGACAAAGCCGGCCATGGCATTGTCTTCTTCAATATGCGTCACGACTTCCGGATAGGTGCCGGCAGCGGTAAACAAGGCCTTGATCTGTGTATAGAGGCCGCTTTCCTTATTAAAAGATATAAACGGGTACTGCTCCAACTCTCGTATTGATACGGACCCTCTGTTACTGAGAGGATGCCCCTTAGGCGCAATGACGACCAACTTCTCTTCAGCAACAGGATAAAACGTCAGTTCAGATGCATCTTCGACGGAAGAGCAAAAAGCCAAATCAATCGTTTCTTCTTTCAATTCGGCAAGCAAATCACTCGTCGTTCCTTGACGGAAATCAAAACTGATCTGGCTGTTGCCCGGACTGTTCTTAAACTGCATAATCATTTCCGGCACAACCGTATATCCCATGGTATAAATAAAGCCTAAATTGATACGGCCTTTATCCGGACTGGTATACGCCCTCATCACATCAATGCCATGCTCCAGTTCAGACAGAGATTTGGTAACATAAGGCAGAAAAATGCGGCCGTATCTTGTCAAATAAATATTGCGGCCTCTTTTTTCAAAAAGATGCACGCCCAGTTCTTTTTCCAAGTCTCGTATCGATCGGTTCAAGCTGGGTTCCGTAATATACAATGACTCGGCAGCCTTCCGATAATGTTCCGTTTCGGATAATTTGATGAAATACTGCAACTGCTTTAAATTCATATATCGCACCCCTTACTTATCCTGATTTTTCACAAAGTCTTCTAATTTTATTGTTATTTTACCTATTAATATATAATGAATAAAGTATTAATTGTATCGTTGAGCACGTTTTTTAAGTATTCGCATATTTTCTAACATAATAACGCATCCAAGAAAAGTCAGCCAGATTTTTTCAGTATAACTATTCATATTTCTGATTTTTATTTATCTGTTCACTTTAATTATATTCTTTTTAATAGCTTTTGTGAATTATTTATTCATTAATTTAGAAATTGTCCTATTAAAATCATCTTCGTATAATAAGTTTGTAAAACGAACTTAGTTCTTTTTTTCACTAATTATTCGCATACCGAATTATGAGGAGGTTATCATTAATGAATACACCGTACGCCCATATTTTCCAGCCGTTGACGGTGAAACGCACTACGCTTCGCAATCGTATCATCATGCCGCCAATGGGTTCAAACTACGCCACTTTTACTGGCGAAGTATCGGAAGAAATGAAAGATTACTACGGACTTCGCGCAAAGGGCGGTACTGCATTGATTACCGTCGAAAATGCCTGCATTGACTATCCCTTGGCAACAAACGGAACAAAGCAGCTGCGCATTGATAAAAAACAATTTATCCCCGGTCTCTATGAATTAACGGAACGGATTCACCTGTACGGAGCGCTGGCGTCAATCCAATTAAACCATGCCGGCGCGTCTGCCTATCCGGAGCGATTGAACGGACTCCAAGCCGTTTCTTCTTCATCTGTCCCGTCAAAAGAAGGAAATCCGGCGCCGCGGCCCTTAACGAAACAGGAAATTCTGGCAATCGTCGATAAATATGCCAAAGCGGCTGAAAACGCCGTTGCCGCCGGCTTTGATATGGTAGAAATTCACGGCGGCCATTCGTACCTGCTCGACCAGTTCCTCTCGCCGCTATATAATAAGAGAACTGATGAATTCGGCGGTTGTTATGAAAATCGTGCCCGCTTTGCCCGACTCGTCGTCGAAGCTGTCCGTGCTGCTGTCGGCAAATGGATACCCATTTCTTTCCGCATCTCTGCTGATGAGTTTATAAAAGGCGGCAACACATTGGAAGATACCTTAATGCTGCTGGAATTTATCGAACCGGAAGTTGATATCATCAACGTTTCGGCAGCAGTAAATGATTCGCTCCAATACCAGATCGATAAATGCGACATGCCCGACGGCTGGCGCGCCTATTTATCAGAAGCTGTCCGAAAAAAATTCGGTAAGCCCGTCATTATTTCCGGCAACATCCGCGATCCGAAAATTGCAGATGACATCATCGCCCAGGGCAAAAGCGATCTTATCGCCATGGGTCGCGGTTTAATCGCCGATCCCGATTGGGTTCGCAAGGTGCAAAGCGGTCATGTAGACTGCCTGCGCAAGTGTATCAGCTGCAATATCGGCTGCGCCGATCACCGCATCGCGAAATCAAAGCCGATCCGTTGCACAATCAACCCTGCCGTAATTGAAGGCGAACAGTACCGTCAGAAGAAAGTAACGCGCCCGCTGCACGTTGTCGTCATCGGCGCCGGCACAGGCGGACTCGAAACAGCTTGCACCGCTGCTGAAGTGGGCTGCCGCGTAACGCTTATCGAACGGGACAAGGAAGTAGGCGGCATGGCCCGCAGAATTGCCCGCTTCCCTGAAAAGTCCCGTATCGAAGATTTCCCCGCTTACCTCGAAAAACGGGCTGCTGCACTGCCGAATCTGACACTCAAGCTGAATACGACAGCGACGAAAGAACTGTTGACAGAATTGCAGCCGGATATTCTCTACGCCGCTACCGGGTCCAAGCCGATGCTGCCGCCGATTGAAGGCTTACGTGAATTGACGGATGCTGAAGGATCCGCTATCCAGTCCATTGAAGGCTTTATGAAAAACATTCCTTATTTCGAAAAGAATGCTGCTGGGAAAAATGTGGTTATCATCGGTTGCGGTGCTGTCGGCCTCGACGTAATGGAATTCTTCGCACTCCGTAAAGCACGCGTCACGATGATTGAAATGATGCCGTCCTTCGGTAAAGACGCCGATGTCGTTTCCAAACAGACATTCAAAGAACTGTTAGCCACTCATCCTGTCGCCATGCACCTCGGCACATCCCTGCAAAAGGTGCTGCCCCATACCTTCATTGCTTCAAAGGACGGGCAAGAAGCGGCTTATCCGTTCGATTACGGATTCATCTGCATGGGACTCGTTCCTGATATCCCGTCAGACGATCCCTTCCGAACATACGCAACCGAACACGGAATTCCTTTCGACAATATTGGCAACAGCCGAAAAACCGGCCAGATCATCCACGGCGTGGAATCGGGACGCAGCATCTTACAGACCATTGATATGATCGGCGGTTTCGACGCCTGACCGCGCCAGATCACCTGCTGCCGAACATTCGAGGCAACAGGGTATCAGGCCGTATCATGATGGCTATAATTCATCTGTACTACTGTAAGAGTATATATATATCCGTTTCTATCTCTATTTAATACATGTCAGGAGGACTAACTTATCATGGGTAAAATCGCTATTACGGAAAGAGTAACAGGTCATACGGAATTAATCGGCTTGATCGCCTATCCGATCCGCCACAGCATGTCGCCGACAATGCATAACGAAGCATTCAAAAAACTGGGATTGGATTATGTTTACGTCTGCTTTGAAGTAGATAACTCCACCTTAAAGGATACCGTCGCCGGACTCCGCGCCATGAAAGTACGCGGCTGGAACGTTTCCATGCCGAATAAAGGGCCGATCACAGAATACCTCGACAACTTATCGCCTGTTTCGCAAATCATCGGCGCCTGCAACACCGTCGTTAATGATAACGGCGTGCTGACAGGCACGATTACAGACGGCGTCGGCGCAATGCACTCACTGAAAGAAGAAGGCGTTGCATATGTCGGCAAAAAAATGACCATTATCGGTGCCGGCGGCGCGGCTACTGCCATTCAAGTTCAAGCAGCCCTTGACGGTGCTCGGGAAATCTCCATTTTCAATTTAAAAGATAAATTCTTCGCTCACGCCGAAAAAATCGTCAACGATTTGAATGAACGAACAGATTGTCGCGTAACGCTCTTTGATTTGGCAGACCATGCCGCGTTAAAACGCGAACTCGACAGCAGCGACATTTATATTGACGCCACATCATGCGGCATGAAACCGTTGGAAGATGTCGTCGCTATCCCCGACAAATCCTACTTGCGTCCTGATCTCGTCGTCATGGACACCGTCTATGCACCGCGTGAAACGAAGCTGATGAAATGGGCACAGGAAGTCGGTTGCCATACCTTCAACGGTCTCGGCATGATGCTTTATCAAGGCGCTGCCGCCTTCAAACTGTGGACGGGAAAAGAAATGCCCGTCGAACACATAAAAGATATTTTGTTCTGAAAATAATGACACAAAGGAGATCTAATTCATGGAACAATCACATTCCTATCGCCCCTTATGCCTCAGCTTGTATCTGAACTACTTTGTTCACGGTATCGGCGTTATTATCTTGGCGCAAAACATGGATACCCTAGCTGCCCGTTGGGGTACCATCGCCGATGTGGCATGGGTCATTTCTATGCTCGGTATCGGCCGCCTTATCGTTTTATTCGTCTCTGGCAAATTATCCGATAAATACGGCCGCAAACCATTTGTTCTCTTAGGTATGGTCACGTACATTTCTTTTTTTGCCGGCATTCTTCTCAGCCCTACATCAACGGTTGCCTGCATTTTCGGTATTCTCGCCGGCATTGCAAATTCCTTCCTCGACGCCGGCACCTATCCGGCACTGATCGAATCGTATCCGGAAAGTGCCAGTACCGTAACCGTCCTTTTAAAAGCCTTTATTTCGGCAGGTCAATTCCTTCTGCCGCTCTTCATCGGTCTGCTCCTCGCTTCCGGAGCATGGTACGGTTGGTCATTCCTTGTTGCCGCCGCCATTCTCGGAATTAATATTCCCTTCATGTTAAAAATGTCCTACCCTTCTATGAATCCTGTAAAGGACACCGGCAAGGGAGCCGAAAGCGAAACGGCATCTGCGTGGCTGCCGAAATCAAAATGGTATCTTGAAGGCATTTGCTTCGTTATTTACGGGTACATTTCCCAGGCAACTTTTTATCTGATCAGCCAATGGCTCACTAAATATGGCGCTGCCGTGGCTCAGATGTCCGATATGGCTGCCCGTTCGCTAATGAGTTACTATTCGGTCGGCTCTTTAGCCTGCGTATTTTTCACCGCTTTCATTACAAAAAAAGGCGTTCGCCCGATCACACTTCTCGTCGTCTATACACTGATCTCCACGCTCGCTATCAGCGGACTCTATTATCTGCCGTCTGCAACGCTGGCTCCGATCCTCTCTGCCGTTGTCGGCTTTTCCGCTGCCGGCGGTGTTATGCAGCTCGGCCTGGTCATGATGACGGAAATGTTCCCAAAAGGCAAAGGCACGATGACGGGGATCTTCTATACGACAGGCTCTATCGCTTCCTTTACAATTCCTGTCGTCACCGGGTATATGGCTGACAGCGGTATCAACAGTATTATGGGCCTTGATGCCGCCATCGCATTGGCAGGCTTTATCATTGCCTGTATCATTTACATTCGTTACAACAGTGTCATGAAAGAAAAACCTGTTGCTTGATCAAATTCGGGAGGTCTGTCACTCATGATTAAAATCGGAAATGTCAATTTGGATAACGGAATGCCGAAGATTTGCGTTCCCATCGTCGGCCGGACACAAGAGGAACTGGTCCAGGAATGCCGGTATTTACAGGGAAAGATTTATGATGTCGTTGAACTGCGCATCGACTTTCTCCAGAAGGTAACCGAACTGCGCGCCGTCGGCGAGGCTTTGGCAACAGTTCGCAGCGAATTGCCGGCGAGTGCCATTCTGTTTACCTTCCGTACCAAAGAAGAAGGCGGTGAAACCGTCGTTCCGGAAGCGTACTATTTCGACCTTATCCGCTACGCCATTGAAAGCGGCAACGTCGATGCCGTCGATTTAGAATATTTCCGCAACGCAGACGCGATTCAAAAAACCGTCGCTCTCGCCAGGGAAAAAGGCGTAACTGTCGTCATGAGCAATCATGATTTTAACAAGACGCCGTCGTTCGAAGAAATCACCGATCGTCTGATCGGTATGAAAAAAGCGGGAGCTCACGTAGCGAAATTGGCGTGCATGCCGAATTCCGCCAAAGACGTACTGACACTCCTGCGCGCCACGGAAAACGTCAAGTCGCAATATCCCGATGAACCGCTCATCACGATGTCCATGGGCAAACTCGGCGCTATCAGTCGGATCAGCGGCGAAGTGTTCGGTTCCGCCCTGACCTTTGGCTCGGCCAAAAAGGCATCGGCGCCGGGACAGCTTGAAGTGACCATGCTTCAGCAAATTCTGCAGGCTCTTCACTGACTGAAAACGATACTTAGCCACACGGGTGATTTCTCCTTATACGGTCTTCAAAAAAAGCAGGCTGCTTACATAAGCAGGCTGCTTTTTTTTGAAGACCTTGATCACTCCTATTGTTTTAACACATACCCGTATGCTCTGGCCTTGCCGTTTTCCTGCTCAAAGTAAACACCCTGTATTTCCGAAGCGAAACCGGGCAAGGCGTTCATCCCCTCTTCCAACGCACGGAAATACGCCACTGCCGTCGTCGACCAGCGTTCGCCGGGAACGACGCAGAGGACGCCGGGCGGATAAGGCAATGCGCCTTCCAGGGCAACGCGCCCTTCGATTTCCTCCAGCGGGACCAATTCCCCTTCACCGCGAATAAAAGCATGGTGCGCATCTTGCGGCAACATCGCATAGTCGGGGAAATATTCACGCCGGAAAAGGCGGCGCTGCAATTCCTTTACGTTCCGGTCTTTATAGAAATCATGCATTTCCTGGCACAATTGCCGCAATGTGTAGCCCGCATACCGTCCCGGATGCGCATTGTATACGCCGAGCAGCACTTCCTCCATCGGGACATCACGATCGACAAACCGTTCAAAACGGACAAGCTGACTGGTCAGAAAGCGAAGCTTATTTTTATTTTCCGCAGGAGTCAACAGGAAAAGAATGGAGTTGAGATCGCATTTTTCCGGAATCACGCCGTTGCCGCGCAGATAGGTAGCCAGAATATTGGCATGAATTCCGAATCCTTCGTAATCGCCGCTGACTACGTCGATCCCCGGTGTCGTCAACAACAGCTTGCAAGGATCTACCCGGTACTGGTCCCGGCCATAACCGTTAAACGCATGCCAAGACGCACCTGGTTCAAAGGAAAAATAAGCCAAGTCATCGGCCATCATTTCCGTATCGCCTGACTGCCAACTCGCCCCATGTACCACCGGCGGCACGAAAGGCCGGATATAATGACAGCGGCGCAGAATGTCTTTGCGAGCATCAATACCCAGCTTGACACAATCGCGCCAAAGCTTTTCACCAGCCGCACCGGCATGAATCTTCGTATTGACGTCAATCGTCGCGAAAAGAGGATAAAAAGGACTCGTCGTCGCATGAGACATAAAGGCGTTATTAACCGTTTTATGATTACAATAACGCTTTTGTCCGTGAATATGCCCGTCCTTCTTGTGTATCTGCGACGTCTGTGAGAATCCCGCCTGCTGCTTATGAACGGACTGCACTACAAAAATCCCCGGGTCATCAGGCTGCAAGTCAAGCAAAAGAGGACTGCTGTCTTTCAACATGGGAATAAATTGCTCATAGCCGACCCAAGCCGAATCAAAGAGAATATAATCGCAAAGATGCCCGATGCGATCGATGACATAACGCGCATTGTATAAGGTGCCGTCATAGGTCCCCAATTGAATCACCGCCAATCGGAAAGGACGCGCCTGTTTTGCCTTTTCCGGATCCCGCTCTGCCGCCAACTGCCGCAAATACGCTTCGTCAAAACAGGCGGCATCAATGCCGCCGATAAAGCCATAGGGGTTACGAGCCGTTTCCAAGTACACCGGCGTTGCCCCGGCCTGTATCAACCCGCCGATCGCAACGGATTTATGATTATTCCTGTCATAAAGGACAAGATCTCCCGGCGTCAATAAGGCATTTGTAACGACACGATTGGATGCCGACGAACCGTTAAGGACAAAATACGTTTTATCGGCATGAAAAACTTCTGCCGCAAAATCCTGCGCCTCCAGCGCCGGCCCTTCGTGAATCAGTAAATCTCCCAACGTGACATCGGCATTACAAATATCGGACTGAAAAATATGATCGCCGAAAAAATCACAAAGCAGCCAGCCTGCAGGATGTTTTTTAAAAAAAGCACCGTCCTGATGACCGGGACAGTCAAACGGATTATTCCGTTCACTTACATATTCGACGAGTTCGCCGAAAAAAGGCGGCAGGACCTGTTGTTCATAGTTTCCGGCCAGTCGTTCTGCCGCCGCAATACAACGGCTCTTGTTGACAACCTCTTCCGAAATGACGGTTTTCACCTGATCGATGTATTTTTCAGGCAACGAGCTGCCGCTCGGCAAAATGACCATAATCGGTATGCCGAATCCGGTCGCATGGATTTTCTCGATGTACGGATAATCCTGATCGGACAGGACCGCTACGGCCACATCGGTAAAATCCGTCTTTTCTACAGGAACAATATCCCTGTCGCTATCGACAAAATAATACTGCACATCAAAACTGTAAGCAATTTTTAAACGTTTCATCTCTGCTCCTTATCTCCGTCCTTTTATGGCGCCTTATTGACAAAAGAAGGGAAAACTGGCACCGCCTGTGCCTCTTATCTCCTCCGTATAGTGAGATTATAGCGGCTCCTGCATTTCTGTCAAGTCCGGACGGCAGATGCGCCGGTTTTACCGTCCAAACCGCATGGCATTGCCTTTTTGCCGGTTTTCCTTTATACTGAATTGAAATGTAATAGTAAAGAGGTGCGCCCATGCATAACCGATTAAAAGAAAAACTGCAGAACCGCGAAAAGGCGATCGGAACATTCTTCGAAAGCGGCAGTACGATCACGGCAGAATGCCTGGCCTTGGGAGGTCTCGACTATATCATCATCGACACGGAACACGGCCCTTTCGAAACGGAAAGCGCCATGGAATTCATTTGCGCCTGCCAGCGCCGCAAGATGACACCCCTCGTCAGGGTAAAAGACAAATGCCGTTCTTCTATTTTGAAAATGCTTGACGTCGGCGCCATGGGAATCGTCATTCCCGGCATCGAATCCGTTGCAGAAGTAAACGATATCGTCCGTTACGGCAAGTATTATCCCGTCGGTGAACGAGGCGTCGCGTTTGCCCGAGGCTACGGCTACGGCTTTGCCGATTCCCTTTCTATAACGGATTACTTTGCCGAAGCTAACAGGGAAACACTGCTTTTGCCGCAATGCGAAACTGCCGGCTGTCTGGACCGAATTGAAGAAATCGCGGCGATTGAAGGCATCGACGGCATTTTCATCGGACCTTACGATCTCTCAACGGCACTCGGCAAACCGGGACAATTTACGGCACCCGAAGTTATTTCCGCTATTGACCGCATTTTAAAGGCTTGCCAGCAAGCCGGCAAATTCTCCATGATCTATGCCGATGACACGGCCGCTGCAAAAAGGCGTTTTCAGCAAGGCTTTGACAGCGTCGCCGTAAATATGGACACGATTCTGTTCATCCGCATGATTCAGAACCTTGTCCGCGACTTGCGCCACTGAGTCCGGCAACAGCTACCCGGCAATATGCCAAAAGAAAGGGAAGGCTCCCGAAACGGAGTCTTCCCCTTTTCTACGGTATTATGACTTCTGCCGTGCAGCAACGGAATCAATGCGATGAATATCTCCGACAATGAAAATAAACGAAAAGACACCCAGTGCCGCAACAGCACTGATAAAAATCATAGCGCCTACAAAAGAACCTGTTTCCTGTACGATAAGGCCGATGACGATCGGCGTAATGATGCCTGCCAAGTTGCCGACAAAATTAAACACACCGCCTGCCAGCCCGACGGAATCGGCAGGCGCCATATCTCCAACAGTACTCCAAACGATCGCCGCCATCCCCTGACCGAAAAAAGCGACCGTCATGATGATAATGACGACTTGAAAGGAAGCGGCATAATTGGCCGCCATAATCGTCATTGAACAGAGCAACCCGCAGACGACGGGCAATTTTCTCGCCTTCGACAGAGAAGCTCCGCGACGCAGCATGTGATCGGACCAATACCCGCCGAGGAGCACGCCGCAAAGCGCGCCCATATACGGAATGACGGCGTAAATTCCCGCCTTAAGCATAGGCATTTCCTTCGCCACGATCAAGTACGTCGGAAACCAGGTCAGAAAAAAATACATCGTACTGGTATTGGCAAATTGTCCTAAATAAACGCCGAGAAACTGACGATGCTTAAACAGTTCGGCCACTTGTGACCACGTAATGGCCGCCGTTGTTCCCGCCCGTTCGGCCAAGCCGCCGCCATCGCGTATATACGCCAATTCGGCGGCATTGACGCCAGTGCATGCTTTCGGATCACGATAATGGATATACCAGAAAACACTGGCAACAATCCCGATGATACCGGTGCTGTAAAAAATAAACTGCCAGCCGTACCGTTCAAGGATCAAAAAAAGAACCGGCGTCAGAAAAGCCAACCCGATAAACTCTCCGGCCGTATAAATTGACGTCGCCGTCGCCCGTTCATGATTAGGGAACCAAGCGGCTACGACACGACTGTTCGTCGGAAAAGCAGGCGCCTCCGCCGCACCGATGGCCAGGCGAATGCCGAAAAGCGACACAAAGCTGCGGCCCAAGCCCATAATCACGGTAAACGCAGACCAGAGAAACAACGAAATTGTATACGCAATGCGGGACCCAAAATGCTCCAAAAACCAACCGCCCGGAATTTGCATCAAGCCGTATGACCAGGCAAAAGCGGAAAATAAAAGTCCCATCGTCGCCGCATCAAAACCGAGTTCGCTGCTCATACTGGGCGCAGCAACAGCCATGTTCGTACGATCCAGATAATTGATCGCCGTCAAAAAAAAGAGCAGCAACAGCATAAACCAGCGTCTGTTCGTAGGCTTTTCCGTATACCCATCGCTTTTTTTCATATTCTCCACCGTATATCTCCTCAGAGGCCAACCTATGTGATTTTTATCACATAGGTTGGCCTCATAACGTTTTGTATATATTGTAATCCTTTTTACAACGTACATCTATTAGCTTTTCAGTAAGATATCAATAGTCTGTATCTATCAGTATTCGTGCGCCAACTATTTTATGACAAAGGCGTCATCGTTGCAAAATTTTTTGCGCCAACAACGTCAGCGCCTGCAAAACGTCTTCCACCGCTCCTTTGTTGATGATCCTATAGTCGCCGGCATGATGATACAAGGCGATCCGCTCCCGGTAGAGCTCATAGACTTTCTGCGGCCCCGCCGCCAAAAGCGGTCGTTTGGACACATCAACGTCCGTAACGATGTCATCAGGTGAACGATCGAGAAAGATGAGAATACCAGATTGTTTCAGCAAGTCTATATTCTCGCTTCGTTTAACAACACCGCCACCGGTAGCTACAACAATGCCTTTCCTCGCCGCCAATTTTTCCGAGGCCCGTATCTCAGCCTGACGAAAACAGTCTTCACTGACGGCAAACAATTCCGCAATCGTTCGCCCTTCCATTTCTTCAATATAACCGTCGACATCGACAAACTCGCGGTCCAGGCACTGTGCCAGCCGTCTGCCGAAGGTCGTCTTGCCGCTGCCGGGCATACCGATGATAACAATATTTTGCTCGTTGTTCATATCCATGACTCCATTTCCTGCGTCAATTTTTCCATTACTGCATTACCGATTTTCCGTCCCAGCCATATTTCTTCGGAGCCGATCGCCTGTGCGACAAGCATGTACATACCGTTCAGTACGACGGCCTGATGCTGTTCGCCATATTGGAGAAATAAGGTCCGACGCGGATTGTAAATCAGATCGACGACGGCACGATACGCGGCCACAACCGCCTCTGCTACCGGTGATACATGAATATCCGGCGCCATGCCGACAGGGGTACAGTTAATAAGAACGTCACCGCCGCATTGCCGACGTAAATCGTCATAAGAGATCAGCGCCGCTCCTGCAGCCATTGCAAAACGGCTGAATGCTGGTTTTTCCTGCGGAGTCCGCGATACGACGGTGATCTGAGCCGCGCCTTCATCGGCGAGGTACTGAACGACGGCCCGTGCGGCGCCGCCAGTTCCCAAAACCGTGCATTGCCGGCCATCGACGGCAATACCGGCGTGACGCAAAGACCGGCCGAAACCGCTATAATCCGTATTATAACCGAAACAACCGTCTTCCCTGACGTGAATGGTATTGACGGCACCGATGCGTTCGGCCTCCGGAGAAAGGCCTGTCAAATGCGGTATAACATCCAGCTTATACGGTATCGTCACATTCATTCCGCCATATTCTTTCGCCAACTCGCACAACTCGTCGGCAATGTATTCCCGATCCATTTCCAACAGACTGTACTCATGCCGGTTCGACAACGACAACAGGCTGAAAAGACGCTTATGAATCTCCGGAGAGCAGCTATGTCCCAGTTTTCCTCCAATCAGTCCCAATTTCATCAGTAATCCTCCCTTATGATACAATGTGACGCGAATCCGTCTTTTCCGGCGTCCCGTCATACGGCCACTTGCACGGTCTTTCAGACAACTAATCGCACGGCGCCGGAAAGCCGTTCCCCCGCCTTTCCGGCAGACTATGCTGACGATAAAAGCACAACCCTTCTCCACCGGTTTTTACTTGCCGTCATACGGCCTGCCGCTTTTGGCGGTAAGCATGATATCGAGAACGGTCCAGGCAGCGGCAGCCTCTACGGCAGGCAACGCACGCTGCACAATAGCGGGATCATGCCGTCCGGGAACGGAAAGCTTGCAATTCGTTCCGCTGCTCCTATCGATCGTATCCTGTTCTTTGGCAATTGACGGCGTTCCCTTGATCACGGCCTGAAAGAGGACGGGCATCCCGTTCGTAATGCCGCCGTTAATGCCGCCGTTATGATTTGTCCGCGTCCGCACACGACCGCCGTCATCATAATAAAAGGAATCATTTCCTTCCAATCCCGTCATCGCCGCCAAAGCAAAGCCGTCGCCGAAAGAGACGCCTTTTACTGCCGGAATGGCAAAGATCATGTGACTGAGCTTGCTTTCAACGGAGTCGAAGAAAGGATCGCCCATACCTGCCGGCAGTCCCGTAATCATGCATTCCACAATACCGCCGACGGAATCGCCGTCGCGCTTCGCCTGCAAAATTGCTTTTTCCATTGCCTCTTCTTTAGTCGGATCGAGTACGGCCAACGCATTCTGCGATAATCGTCCGAAAAGCGCCTTATCTTTGCCCAGAGAGCAAAAGCGACGATCACAGATGTTCCCCAATTGCAGGATATGCGCTCCTATCGCAATTCCGTCCAAAGCCAGAATCTGTTTGGCCACGGCGCCGGCAAAAACGAGCGGCGCCGTCAACCGTCCCGAAAAATGACCGCCGCCGCGGTAATCATTATAGCCGCCGTAACGGACGCTGCCGCTATAATCGGCATGACCGGGACGCATAATATGCTGCAGCCGCGCATAGTCTTCTGCGCGCTGATCTTCATTGGCAATGCGTACGCAAAGCGGCGTTCCCGTCGTAAAGCCGTTAAAAAAACCGCTTTCCACAGAAAACACGTCATGTTCCCGGCGTTGTGTTGACAACTCGTTTCGTCCCGGCGCACGGCGCCGCATCTCTTGCGACACTGCCTGCCAGTCGAGGGAAACACCTGCCGGAATCCCGTCCAATACAGCGCCGATACAAGGACCGTGAGATTCACCGAAAATGGTCAGTGACGCCGTTTCTCCCCATGTGTTGCTCATCTGCTTCCCTCCTGTCGAATAGTGCCGCCTAACCGTTGAAAGTCACGCCAAAACTGCGGATACGATTTGGCAACGGACTCGGCGCCATCAATCACGACAGTGTTTACCGCCCGCTGTGACGCAACGGCCAGCGCCATCGCCACGCGGTGGTCGTTCCAAGCCGAAACGGTACCGCCATGTAAGAAAGGCACGCCGTGGATAACGAGACCGTTTTTTTCTTCTTCAATATCGGCCCCCAAAGAATTCAACTCCGTCGCCATAGCATGAAGCCGATCACATTCCTTGAACCGCAGCCGGCCGGCATTAACGATCTGTGTCGTTCCCGTGCTGCAAGCTGCCAATGCCGTCAATACCGGCGCCAGATCGGGGCAATCGGCTACATCGACGATACAGCCCCGCGTTCTTGTCGGCAGGGACTGAAGCCCCTGCGCCGTTCGCCGCACGTCCCCTCCCATATTCGAGAGAATATCCAGGATGACCGCATCGCCCTGCCGTGAATGTTCCGTTAAGCCGCTGCAGAGAATAGCCTCCCCGATAGCTGCCGCGGCAAGCCAGAAGGCGGCTTGTGAAAAATCGCCTTCCACCTGATACCGCCCCGGCTGATATACTTGATTGCCGGTAATGTGAAACGTATCGTTTCCGCTTTTTTCAACGCCGATGCCATACTGCCGCAGACACGCCAACGTCAACTCGACGTAGCTTGCCGACTCCAGCGCCGTCGTACTGTGCAGCACTGAATCGCCAGGCAATAGCGGCAACGCAAACAGCAGTCCTGTAAAAAATTGCGAACTGACATTACCCGGCAGCGCATAGTACCCCGGCGTCAATTCGCCGCGCACAGTCAACGGCAGTCCAGCATCGTTTTTTTTGGCAACAGATCCGGCGCGCGTTAAAGAGATCGTAATAAGGCTGCAACGGTCGTTCGGCTAAGCGCCCGCTACCGGAAAACGTCACCGTATTACCGCTGGCAAGGGCGAGGGGAATCAAAAACCGCAAGGTCGAACCCGATTCGCCGCAGTCGGCAAAAAGGGCCGAGTTCCGCCGCCGCAAGCCGCCGCGGATATGCAACGTCCGTTGCGCAGGCCGCGGCGCCGTTGCCGTCTCAATCTCCGCCCCCAGCAGTCGAAGTACCCTGCAGGTCGCTGCAAGATCCTGCGAAGGCGATACGTTTTCCACTACCGTTTCGCCATTCGCCAAGGCGGCGCAGATTAAATGGCGGTGTCCCATGCTTTTTGATGACGGTATCGTCACGGTGCCGTGCAATTTCTTCGGTGTAATGACTACCTTCATCGCAATCCTTCCCTTCCGAGATAATCCGGCATCGCTTCACAGGCAACGGAAATCAGTTTGCCCCGGCCGATCACCGGAATAATCGCCAACGTCATCGTGTCCCCGCGCCGCTTCTTGTCTTTCCGGAGAAACGGCATGAGCCGTTCATCTGGCAGCGAAATTTCCGTCGGCAGCCGGTACCTCTCCAGCAGCTTTATCAGCCGCGCCGTCGTACCTTTTTCCGTCAATCCTTGCCGTTCCGTTCCCGCCGTGATGCGGACCATGCCGATAGACACGGCTTCACCGTGCAAATACGTACCGTAACCGCAAGCCCGTTCCACGGCATGACCGAAGGTATGGCCGAAATTGAGCAGCATCCGTTTCCCCTGATCATGGACATCAGCCGCCACGATACGGGCTTTTTCCCGACAGCAAGCGGTAATAATCTCTTCCCAATACCTGCCGATCGTTGCCGGACTCTGCCGTTCAAGAAAAGAAAAAATCCGGTCATTGCAAATGGCACCGTATTTGATGACCTCGCCCAATCCGTCACCGACACACCGCGGCGAAAGAGAGTCCAACAAATCGGGATCAATGTACACGGCGGCAGGTTGGTAAAAGCTGCCGACCTGGTTTTTACCGCCAGCCAAATTCACGGCCGTCTTACCGCCGACGCTGCTGTCAACTTGCGCCAACAAAGTCGTCGGCATTTGAATGTAGCGTATTCCCCGCAAATACGTTGCCGCCGCGAATCCGCCGAGATCACCGACGACGCCGCCGCCAAACGCAATCAGCGTATCGCTGCGGCTGAGGCCAAAGGCTGCCAAGCTATTATAAACGGCAGCCAGCGTTGTCAGATTCTTGTGCTCTTCTCCCGGCTCAAGACGAATCACCTGCACGGCGGCGCCGGCGCTGCGCAAGGACTGCGACAGTTTTTCACCGTACAAAGCATCCAGCGTCGTATCCGTAAGGACGGCAACTTTCCCTTTCAGCACCGCTGCCGGTAGCAGCCCCGCCGCCTGTTTCAGCAGACCGCGGGAAATATGGATATCATAAGCATTGTTCGGCAGTGAAACATGTAGATTATTCATGAAGTAAATCCCTTCTCCGTCTGGACGCCTCTTCCAGAAAAGCTTTCAAGCGCGCCCCGTCTTTTGCTTCCAGCAGTTTTGCAAAATGGCCGAGAGTCTGCTGAAAGGCCGTTATTTCGTGCAGCACATTCTCCCGATTGGAAAGAAGCAGATCTCGCCATAAAGGCGCGTTGATATTGGCAACACGCGTGCCGTCCCGAAAGCTGCCGGCAATAAAATATTTCGTAGCCTCGTCCATCGCTTCACAGTTGATCAGCGCCGTCGCCAAAACATGAGGCAAATTGCTTGTATACGCGATCAACCGATCGTGTTCTGCCGCAGTAACACAGGCGACGCGAGCGCATCCCAAATCCTTTGCCATGGCCGCAATGGCGTCAATATTCTCCCCTTTGTTGTCCGGCGTCGGAATTAAAATATAATTGGCGCCGTCGAAAATATCCGCCCGTGACCTGCCGTACCCCTGTCCGTCGCAGCCGGCCATAGGATGACCGGCAACAAAATCCATGCCGTCGCCGAGATAAGGCTTCACCGCAACGGCTAAATTGCCTTTGATCCCGGCAATATCCGTAATAACAACATGCGGTGAAAAATGCGCTGCATTGGCTTTGATGAAACGGCACATCACGGCGGCAGGCGTACAGAATATGATCAGCGCCGCATCCCTTAAAACGGTGCCTCCTGTCGTGTATATTTCATCTACACAGCCGTCGGCCAAGCCGTTCTCCAACGTACGTTGATCGGCATCAAAAGCCAATATCCGTTTAACGCCCCGTCGTTTCAGCGCCTTAGCATAAGAACCGCCCATCAGTCCCAGCCCGACGATGGCAACACACCGGTCAACAAGATTTTCGTTCATATCTTCTCCCCCCGTTATAATATCCTTCGTCCCACGGCACAAGCCACTTGTCGCAGCGATTTCATCATTTCGGCGAACATGGCCGGAGTAACGGACTGTGCACCGTCGCACCACGCGTGTTCCGGATCGTTATGCACCTCGATCATCACGCCGTCGGCGCCGACGGCGACAGCAGCCTTGGCCAGATCAGCAACCATCCAACTCTTGCCGGCTGCATGACTGGGATCAACGATAACCGGTAAGTGACTCAGCCGTTTGACGGCGAGGACAGCGCTCAGATCCAACGTATTGCGCGTAAAATTTTCAAAGGTGCGGATTCCCCGCTCGCAAAGAATAACATTTCGATTGCCTTCCGCCATAATATATTCTGCCGACATCAGCCATTCTGCGACGGTAGCGCTGAGACCGCGCTTCAACAAAACCGGTTTCTTCGTCCGCCCCAAGGCCTTCAGCAAATCAAAATTCTGCATATTGCGCGCGCCGACTTGGATCAGATCTACGTCATTTTTCAAAAAAGCAGCCACCTTGTCGACTGACATGATCTCCGTCACCACCGGAATCTGTTCCTTCCTGCTCGCACGGCAAAGCATTTCCAGCCCCTTATCCCCCAATCCCTGGAAAGCGTACGGTGACGTTCGCGGTTTAAAAGCACCGCCGCGCAGCATCGCCGCACCGCTGCTATGAACGGCGTGAGCAACGCTCTCTATCTGCCGCGGCGTTTCAATTGAACAAGGACCGGCAATAACCGCCACTGCCGGCCCGCCGACGGGAATACCGGCGACGCTGACAACGCTGTTTTTCCGGTGAAAAGCTCTGCTTGCCCGCTTGAACGGTTCCGCTACAGGAATAATATTTGCAATGAAGGCGTACTGCCGCAGCGCCGCCAACTCGACAGGCGCCGTATCGCCGATGAGTCCGAAGGCCGGCCCTTCAGCCCTGTCAACCCGTTCCACCTGCAGTCCTTGAGCCGTAAAATAAGCGGCCAATCCGTTCATCTCCGCCTCTGTTGTCTCTGCTTTCAATAAAACGATCATGCTTCCTGCCCTCCTCAAACCAAAAAGGGACAGGCTCCATGAGCCTGCCCCTCCGATACTGCAACGGTCGCTGACGACGCTGTCGCTTATACGGCAAAAGAAGTATCATCCTGAATTCGCCTCATGGTCTTGCCTATGCGATTGAATAAGAGGCACCAAAAATAGCCGGCGCTAACGACGAAATAGCTCCAGCTAAAATAGATATACCCGTATTCAATTGCTTGCAATGAGCCGAACGACGTATTCATTGTGCAAACATCCTTTACCGATGATCTTTTATCAACAAGTTGTGCCTATTGTATTCCAGCCCCTGCCGTTTGTCAAGAGGCGGAATCGCGCAGACTACCAGCTGGGCGGTATGGCCGGTGTCACGACGCGAAATGTATATCCCTTTTCCTTGAGCAGATGGATGACGTCGGGCAAGGAATTAACCGTCGCCCCATGACCGGCTGAATCGTGCATAAGAATAACGAGGTGTGTGTTCAGGTATGGCCGTTTCTCCAACTGACTGCGGATATTTTCCAATTCCTGAGACGACGTCTTGCCGCTGCCGTCCGCATCTCCGTTCAACGCATTCCACCCGACTTCTATATACCCCAAATCACGAACAGCCTGCCAATGAGCCGCCGTAAAATGTCCGGCCGTACCGCCGGGCGCTCGGGAAATGATAGGCCGTACATGAAGAATCTGATAGATCCGTTGTTCCGTCTTTTCCATTTCATCCGTGTAGGCCTGGGCCGACGCGTAAAGCTTTGCATAATCATGACTGTAAGAATGAAGCCCGATCGCATGCCCTTCCTGATAGATGCGCTTTACCGTTTGCGGATTGTTTTCCACGTTTTTACCGACGAGAAAAAACGTGGCGCGGACATCTTCCGACTTTAAAATATCGAGTATTTTTTGCGTATTTTCCTTGTTCGGCCCGTCGTCAAAAGTCAGATAGACGACGTGATCTCCGTAATAATATTCCCGTTCCGTCCCGCGATAATAGGTCAACGGCAGTCCTCGCTCACGACGTTGCTGCAAAGTGTACGCATCATAAACCGGTAAGGCATTATCTGCCGGCGGCAAAACGAAATCCTTATCCAGTTTGACGACTTGCGCCGTGTCAGCAGCAGGTAAACCGAACGCTTTACCCAGCTTAAAAGCTTCCGCCGTACCGGCAGGCGGCGTTTCCACCGCCAGTCGCAACTCTTCGGCCCAAGCCCTATGACCTGTTATGGTCCAACCGACCAACACCAAAATACAAACGGCAACAACGCCGATAAATCCTCGTAATTTCACGGTATCCCTCTCTATTATATGGACTTCTTATCCAAGTTGTCATATGCAATGTACTGCCGTATAGTGCAGGTTTCTCTATAGCCGTCTGCCAACACGCTGGCCGATAAGCCAAGGTCGTCCAATTCATCGAGAAGCGCTTCCGTCATGCGGTGCTGCACCGCATTGTAACCGGTGCAGAAGAGGACGCGCGCACAAGGCATGCCGCGGAACATGCCGCGGGGATGCTTGACCAATTTGGCCAATAGGGCCGGCGTCAACACGGCGCCGATCGGCCTGCCCATAATGGCCGCCGCCGTATCAACGCCGTCGACGCGCTCCTCCGACAAGGGTGAGCTGAGCATTTGCAGATTGAGTACGCCGATCAGCGTATCGCAAGTTTGCGGCAGCGGTATGTCATCAGCCTGCGGGGCTTTCAGCCATTTATGCCGGGACGCATCGGCTTCAATCAGAATATACCAGGCCGGATGACGGCTTTTCAAGTAATCGATCGTCTGTGCCTCCAGGCCTTCATAAAGACCGTCAGACGTCAGATTTCTAAACCAGGCCGGTACACGTCCGGCAGCGATCCGTTCGGCGCAAAAAGCCTCTCCTTCTTCGATATTACCGGTGCAAATAACATCAAATGGTCTGACATTATCGACGCGATCACTGTTTACGGACACCGTCGTGCTGATCATAATCGGCAGATTTGCAGTATGCCCGTATTTTCCCAGGCGCTCCAGCACCGTCGTCTTCCCGCCGGCACCGACGATCGCCGTAATCCCCGGATGCAGCAGACGCCGCCAGCGTTTATCTTCTACCATACTTTATTCCTCCTTACGTCATCCGGATCATCAGCGCACCGTCTCCAGGCAGCTGTATCCTTTCCAAGCCGTTTCCGCCAAATACCGCACCATCTCTACGGTCAGCGCCTTTCGCTCTGCGCCCGAACAGGTTCCGTAATTGGCAAATTCCAGTTCTTCACCGGCCAGGTGAGCTACATTTTCCCGCGCCGCCATGCCTTTATCCGTCAGCTCCGCCGCCGCCCGCTCTGCAAGCACGGCCATACCGGGACGGCCGCCGACGGCAATACGCCACCTGCCTGCGCGGATTGACGCCGCCCCGGTAAGATAATGCTCATCCGTCGGCAGGCTCCGGTAAAAGAAAAAAGCGCCATATCCGCTTCCCTTGGCGATATCTATCTGCGTGATCATATCGCCCAACGGCGGACAGCCAAGATAATCGGCAAGACTCATTCTCCCTTTGCCGTAAAGCTCCACGTCGACATGCATCGTCAACAAGATCGGAATAATCATGGAAAAAGGCGCCTTCACTGCCAACAAGGCTCCTAACGTGGCGTTTTCTTTCAGTCTTCGGTCGTGTATTTCGCGCAATGCCCGCGGCAAGACGCCGCCGTCAATTCCGGCAACCGCCCCGTTGGCTTCAAGGTCGGACAACGTCGTCATGGCCCCGACGGCCAATTCATCTCCGCCGTCGCGAATATACGACAAACCGGTATTCGCCAAATCAATAGTCAACGGCGGCTGCGTCTTCTCATACCGGTGACGCTGTCCGCCGGCGCGGAAAGAAGCGCCGGCAGTCTGTTGAAACATGAAGTATGCTTCTTCAGGCGTTGCCGGCATATAGCTGTTCTCTTGTATCGTCATATACAACCCTTTCTATTCACGCTGCAACAGTCCGATATTAGTCCGCTTCACATCTACCAAAAAGGACCCGTCACAACTGTCGAGGATCCGTTCGATCAGTTCATCCGGTCCCAGCGTATTATATAGATCTAATTCTTCTTTATACAGCAAGATCGGCATAAAAAGCTGCAACATCGTACCGTCAGCCAACTTCATCTCGCCCAGTTCACCGTCAAACTGTACGATAATGAGTCCGGATAATGCCGTATCCGGCGCGAAAGGCTCACAAAACTCCGTATTCGGAAGCACAAAGCCGTAAGACAGCCACAATTTATGAACATGGGGAAACCGCCCAAGCTCCATCAGCAAATGAAGCGGCCAGGCAGCAGGATCATCTCCGTCAACAACATCATTACAAGCCGAAAAGGGCCAGTTGCCGGGCAGCATCATATATAATTCGCCATAAGATGATTTTTTCGCATCGAATTCGGCGCTGCCGGGATATTGCATCGGAGCACCACTCATGCCGATCGTATGTATCAGGTAAAAAGGTTCTTCCACCGTAGGATATAAGATCCCGATATCCACAGGCAGCGGTTTTCTGGTGCCGTCACGCAAAACGGAATGCGTCCGATAAGGAAACAGCCGCCGGAAATAACATTTTACCTGTTCATTATATTTTCCGTCTATACTGCTGATCATCTCTGTATCGGTCAAGGAAAAAAAGCGCTTCCCTTGACGCCGTTGCGCAGTCAAAGTCATCCTATCCCTCCGCCCCTGTATCTTTTATTCATTATATCACATTCCGCCCATATTTGTCGGCAAAGAACAAGCGCAATTGCGCTTTCCTTCTCTGTACCTTTCTCCTATAATTAAATAAGAAAAAAATGAAGGAGTGATAATGATGAAACCGTTGCAAAAAACACTGCGCGCCGCCATCGTCCAAGCCGCACCGCTGCTTTTCGACAAAGAAGGCACACTCGACAACGTATGCCGACAAATCGGTGAAGCCGGCCGAAATGGCGCCAGACTGATTGTTTTTCCAGAATCGCTGATCCCCTGCTACCCATACGGACTAACCTTCGGCTTTACCGTCGGCAGCCGCTCCGAAGCGGGACGGCGCGACTGGAAAACGTACTACGATAATGCCCTTGCCGTTCCGGGAAACGACACACGGCGCATCGGCGACGCCGCAAAAGAGGCCGACGCCTATGTCAGTATCGGCATCACGGAACGGGACCGCGCCAACGCATCCCTTTACTGCACTAATCTGATTTTCGGACCTGACGGAACCCTTCTCGCCAAACACAGAAAAATAAAACCGACCGGTGCCGAACGGTATATTTGGGCCGATTCTCACGATAAGGCTACGTATTTCCCCGTAACCGACACACCGTGGGGTCCGATGGGCACACTTATTTGCTGGGAAAACTACATGCCCCTGGCCCGCGTTGCCCTCTATGACAAAGGCATATCCATCTACCTCGCCCCGAACACGAACGACAATCCCGAATGGCAGGACACGATCCGTCACATTGCCATCGAAAGCCATTGCTATGTCTTCAACGCCGACCAATATTTCACCAAAGCCATGTACCCCGCCACACTTCTCGAAACAGCAGAAATCGCCGCTCTCAACGACACGGTCTGCCGTGGCGGCAGCTGTATCATTGATCCTTACGGCCATTATGTAACGGAACCCGTCTGGGATCGGGAAGCAATCATCTATGCCGATCTCGACTTCGACAAAGTACCGATGAGCCGCATGGAATTCGACGGCTCCGGTCATTATTCACGGCCCGACATTTTAGAACTTATTGTACACGAATAATTTCTTTTTAAACCGAGAATCCTCTGGTCATTATACACCGCAAGAAACACCGCACTGCGCGATCTCATTTTGATCCTCAGCTCATTCATGATGACCTGAGGCATTACTTTGCCGATAAAATCCCACAGCCGCGTCTTGCCTACCGGCAACACGCCGTATGTCCCTCATGTACTTCTTCTTTTCACGTGCGCCAGTTAACATTTCCCTTGGATACAACGGCCATCACGATTTTGTTCCGCATTTTCAACGAAATTACCGGCCTGTGAAAAAGCGTTTTTATTTCCGCCTGCACAATCAAATTTACATAAAGAAACAGCAGATACAAAACCAATCTGCTGTTTCTTTTGTTGTATTATATTAATTACTCTATAGTACCAATTAGTAATACTTTATCGCATAATTGCCGCAATGGTACTAAACGCTATTAGCGATACACCAGCAATAAGCAAAAGTCCTACGCCTGCCCAAATAATAAGTTCAATAAAGACTTTTGATTGTTTTGTTGAATTAAAATCTTTAACATTGGTTCCAAGTGCAGCCAAAATCAATGCTCCACCGGTAGACATCGGAGAAAGGCCCGCCAAAGATCCTCCCGCCCCGACAGCTGCCATTAATGCAACGGGATCAACACCTCCTACTCTGACAGCAATATCAGCACACATCGGCATCATCGTAGGATAAACAACGCCTAAAGCAGAGCTTACAAGGCTGAGAAGACCTGCGGAAATGCTAATTAATGGAACGGCAGTCGTACTGTTCATAAATGACGCAATACCGTCGCTCATCAATTTAATTCCTCCTACTTTATCTACTACGCTCAGTAATGCTCCCACACAAAGGACCATCATAATCGTTCCCCATGGTAGCTCTTTCAAACATTCGCCATCTTTTGCAATTCCTCCCAAAACCAAGAGTACTGCGGAGAAAAATGCGGCTAACCCTATATTAACGTTGCCAAATACAATCAGCATTAGCATAAGAACGATACCACTTAAAGCGATAATCTGATGCTTTGTAAAAGGGGGCAATTCATTTTCTTCAACTGCTACTGTAGTTGATTTAACTGTATACCCTTTATATACGAGAAAAACGATAACGCCAAATATAATTGTAATTAAAGTTTTACACACTAAAATAGTCGGCATAACATTTTCAATACCTGCACTTGAAGCAGCACCTGTAATAATGGCAGCTTCAGGTGTAATGGGCGTCATACGTCCGGCCATTAAGCCAAAAACACCTATTAATCCCATCATAACCGGATTATATCCAACTTGAATAGCCGTAGAAACGGCTAAGGCAGGTATAATAGCTAAAGCAGGCACTGCCCCAGGCCCAATGCCGGCCACAATAAAGCCTGCAATATACATTGCGATCGGCAACATCCATATATGACCGCGAGTAGATGCTACTATCTTCTTAGCCAATAAATCCAAAGCACCTGTAGATTTTATTACTGAAAACAAAAAAGTAATTCCAACTAAGGTGCAAAACATGCCGCTACTGATACCGCCAATTAAAACTTTATCCGGCATGCCAAACAAACGAACGCAAACTGCACCCACAGCAATCGCTACAAGCCCAACATTAACATGCCGAATAAACGCTATGATAATGGCAAAAACGAACAATATAAATGATAAGGCATCCATTCCCATAATAGTAATCCCCTTTCGGATTTGCCCGAATTGAACATTCAGACTGGTGGAGAAAATACATTATTTACAAGGTTCACCGATATGAATCTGATGGCTGCTGAAATTTCCATCAATAATCGTAGTTGCGTATTTAGCGGCTTCCAACATTCTCTCGAAGCTAATGCCTGTTTCCATCCCCATTTCATTAAACATGTAAATCAAATCTTCGGAAGCAACATTTCCCGAAGCTCCTGGTGCAAAAGGACACCCGCCCAATCCGCCTAAAGCGGCTTGAACGTTAGGAATGCCGGCTTCAATACCTGCTAATGTACATACCACTCCCATGCCACGAGTATCATGGATATGAAGTTCATAATATTCGTTTGGAAATACCTTGGTAACAACATTGACCAAATCACGCACCATCTTGGGATCAGCCTGCCCAATCGTATCGGCAAGGCAGAACTTATGAATCCCCAGCTTTGTCCCCTCACGAATGATCCGCAATACATTTTCTACAGGAGTTTTTCCTTCAAACGGACATGTAAAAGACGTCGCCATAGAAAGGATAATATCCATATCAGGAAGTGCTTCCCGAATCTTCGCCAAGCCTTGCAGCGACTCTTCAACAGTCTGATTAATATTCGCCTTATTATGGGATTCGCTGACCGAAATGACTGTATCAATCTTTTTCAAACCGCATTCTGCAGCAGCTTTAGCTCCATAAAGATTAGGAACCAGTGCAAAAAAATCAAGGTCCTTATCGCCGTGTTTTTCCAAAGTCTTAGTCACAACATCTTTAATGTCTTTCATTTGAGGAATCGCTTTAGGATGAACGAAAGAGCCTATTTCCATGGTTTTAACACCGGAAGCCACGAGCATATCTATTACTTTCAACTTTTTTTCAGTCGGAATAAATTCTTTTACATTTTGAAAACCGTCGCGCGGGCCGACTTCAATAAAATTCACTTTTTGTATCATCATAATTCTCCCTTTTTAACATCTATTTCCGCCTATTACAGAACATTTTTTTTCGTTAATTCTTCCATTTGCTCACTGCTTAATCCAAGCCATTTGCCATATATTTCCGCATTGTCTTGCCCCAATTCGGGAGCCGGAGTTGAAATATCCGCTTTAGTCGTCATCAGCTTAATCGGATTTCCATTGACTCTCATGTCCCCAATAACGGGATGATGAATGGATACAAACATTTCTCTCGCCTCAGCAATGTGCGGATCTGTCGTAACCCGTTTTAAGTCATTAATAGGGGCAGCCGGAACGCCTGCCGCTAAAATGGATTCAACGTTTTCATCAATGGTACGCTGAACACTCCATTCCTCAATAATCGGTTTTAGATCAGCATAATTTTCACACCGTTTAATATTCGTTTCAAAGCGAGGATCAATCAATAATTCCGGTTGTTTTAGAACTTTTTCACACAGCAATTTAAATAATTTATCATTCCCACAACCAATTACAAAAAGTCCGTCCGACGCTTGAAACGAGTCATAAGGATATGCAGAAGCATATCTATTCCCCATGAGTTCAGGCTGTTTGCCAGATGCAAAATATCTCTGCGTTCCCGTTTCTAAGCTAGAAACAACCGAATCGACGAGAGAAACATCTACTCTCTGACCTTTACCAGTAAGGGTGCGAGCATGAAGTGCCATCAAGATGCCGATAGTTAAATTTGTTCCACCCAACACATCTCCCATGGCATTCCCCACTCGAAGAGCATGACCGCCGGCTTCACCGGTAATGCTCATCAAGCCGCCGGACGCCTGTGCAATAATATCATATCCGGGACGTTGAGAATTAGGCCCATAACAGCCAAACCCGGAAACAGCAGCATAAATGATCTGATCATTTACTTTTTTGAGCACATCATAGCCTACCCCTAGCTTATCCATAACGCCGGGACGATAATTTTCGACAACAATGTCTGCTTTTTTTACCATTTCTAAGAATATTTTTTTACCTTCAGTATCTTTTAAGTTCAGCGTGATACCTTTTTTACCTCTGTTAACATTGGCATAATACATGCTGGAACCATTTTTCAACGGACCAAATCCACGTGTATCATCCCCTTTTTTAGGAATTTCTATTTTAATAACTTTGGCCCCGTAATCCGCCAAAAGCATAGTACAATAAGGACCTGCCAAAACTCTGGTCAAATCTAAAACGATGATATCTTCTAACGCTTTACTATTACTCATCACAATTCCCCTTATCATAAGATTCTTAAACTAAATTTCTTCAACCACTCCTGCGCGCCGGAGCAATCAATATTATTTGCGTTTATTTTAATCCTCATGATTTCATTTGTAAAATTTAATCGATTTTTTATTATGTATTTTTACGTATTGTTTTGTTTTTTTATTGTATTAAATTTGATCAAAAAAGATTTTATCCCAATAAATTTTTATTGTATTTCTTAAAAGTACAACATTTTACCTGTTTTATTTTGTGTTTTTATGACTTTATGTCCAATTCAAATTTAATCGTTTTTTCAATTTATAATAAAAATTTTTGCCTGATAATTATTTGAATAATTCTTTATCCTATCATTTATTATTAAATTTTATTTCCCCCCTGCCTTTGATATTTATTACAAATTTTTTCGCTGTAATTTATATCAAAGCCTTTTTACACATTTTTCACTTGCTTACATCGCTATTTCTTTACAATAAGTTCAACATCTACGAACACCACAGCTGGATTCACAACTTACATCATTTGAATCAAATATTTTTCTTAGCCATACCCCAATGTACGAGGCTGCTATTATGCACATTAGCATCAATCAACTTCTCATAGACGGCACTATCATTTGCCGTAAAAACAATATCAATGTCCTTATTTATCTCACATTCCATCTTTTATTTTATAAAGCACATTTTTCAAGCATTACGTCCATCTATCATCACTTGCAACTTTATTTACTAAGCAGTTTTTTACTCATTACAAATAGAATCATCAAGTACCGTCATTACAACAATGGAAAGCCCCAGTCCTGCCAAACCCTTTTATTGCGCAATAACATTTATCTGAAAATTTTTACGAAACTAAAAAGAGTCTAATCCGGATGATTTGCCGGATTAGACTCTTTTTAGCATGACCTCTATACTATTATGTATTCAATCAATATTTTCAGCTCTTTCATTTAATGTTTGTTACTTTAATATTCAGTTCTTCCATTTTTTTGTATAACGTACTACGGCTGCAGCCAAGCTGTCGTGCCGTCCTCGAAACATTTAATTTATTCAGTGACAAAGCTTCTACGATACTGCTTTTATTCCATTTACCCAAGGTTACGTCATTGAGCATGCTGCTACTTTCCTTAGCCCCATTGGCTGGAAACGTCGTAATTATTTCTTCGGCAGACATCCTGTTCTCCAGCAAAATTGCTGCTCTCTCTACTAAGTTAAACAATTCCCTAACATTACCTCGCCATGGATAATCAGCAAAAAAGTCTTCCAAAATGCGAATATCCTCTCGATATTGATTAAATTCTTCTTTAAGTTTTTTACGGAATCCGTATTCGCAAAGCAAATAATAGTCGCGATCTCTTTGCCGTAGCGGCGGTAGCTTTAAAGTTAACGTGTTAATTGCATATGTTAATTCTTCCAAAAATTTCCCTTCTCTGATTTCTTCCAGTATATTCGCATGAACTGACGCAATAATTCGTACATCAATAGGAATGATGCTTTTCCCTCCCAGTCTTCTCACCTCTTTACTTTCTATAACGCGAAGAATCTGAGATTGTATCTCTTCAGATGCAGCATCAATCATATCGAGAAAAAGAGTCCCGCCATGAGCAAGTTCGAACGCACCTTCTCTTATTTCATTCCCTTTATTATCTCCCTCAACCCCGTAGAGTTCAGCCAAAAGACGATCAGACTGAGAATGCATGCAATGCACCGTAACAAACGGCGCATTTCTTCTAGCACTAGCTTGATGTATCGCATGAGAAAATATTTCTTTCCCTGTTCCTATTTCTCCCACCAGTAAAATGGGCGCATCAGTTTTAGCATAACTTTTCGCTATGCGAAGTGTTCTCTTTAGAACTACGGACTCTCCTATAATATCTGAAAAACGATACTTCGCAGCAATTCCTTTTTTTCGCAAATTACTGCGTATTTTTTGTTCGCTGACACGGACGGAATCAATATCTCTGAATGTTGCTACGACACCTTCTACACGATTGTCAATTTTAATGGGAACTCGGTTTGTAATAATAATATCATTGCCGACGCGCATCAGTTCATCTAACTCAACTTCGCCATTTCTCAAGGTCGTCATTAGTTTCGTTTCGGGAAGCATTTCTTCAATATACTTTCCTTTATATGAATCATCCCCCAATCCCAACATATCGCTTGCCTGCCTATTGACAACTTCTATGATGCCGTCCCGATCAACTGCAATAATGCCGTCGTGCGTATAATTAAAAATAGTTTCATATCTTTGAATATGAACTTGAAGACTTTTTCGTCTCTTTTCTTCAGCTAATGTTGATTTTAACACTTGATGAGCTGAATCCAGCGCCATTTCGATATCTTCTCTCGAATTATCCAAAATATGGTATTCCAAATTATACTTACCGGAATACAATACCGTCAATGAGCCTCCAACCCCAATTATGCACCCATCTTCAGCCGCGTTTTTCACTGCCATCTCAGCAGTTTCTTCATCAGTAAAATAATAGTATCTTATGTCCAGATTCAACATTGCACCAAGTATTTTCACCGTTCCGGGTACATCCCCCAATGAAAAAAACGCGATTTTCCCTTTTATCCCTTTGATACATTCAAAAATTCGAACATAACTATTACTTGTAAACTCGATCGTTATTACCGGTATATCAAACATCTGCTTTATAATACGCGCCATACCTCGACGGCTGATGATAACTCTAACGCCCTGAGCAACAGCATTCATAACATTTTTATGTATATCCGGAACCGTACTAAAACATACCTCTACATCCAAACTTTGTTCATCAATTATCTTTTCCGCGTCTTCCGCTAACCGTTGTGATGGAGATAAAAGCAAAATTCTCTTCATATACAATCCTTTCAATTATGATTATATTATTTTTATCATGACCTTATTTCTTTAAATATTATACTACTAAAAAAAGGAGTTGCCTTGTTTTACATAAAAGCAATATAAAAAAAGATTCAGCCTCAGCCGAATCCTTTTTACCAATCATTATACAAAGCAATCTGATACGCTCACACAGCATCTCCATAATCACGCTGGAGAATACGACGTAAAAACCGCCGCGTCCGTTCTTCCTGCGGATGTTCAAAAAGATCTGCTGCCGATCCTTCTTCCACAATGTTGCCGTCAGCCATGAAGATGACGCGACTGGCCACGTCTCGAGCGAACTTCATTTCGTGCGTAACCACAATCATCGTCGTTCCTTCATCAGCTAAATCTTTCATGACTTTCAATACTTCACCGACCAATTCAGGATCAAGGGCAGATGTCGGTTCGTCGAAGAGGATGACGTCCGGCTTCACGGCAATCGCCCGCGCAATGCCGACGCGCTGTTGCTGTCCGCCTGACAGCTGAGACGGATAATAAGCGGCCCGATCGGCAAGACCTACCTTTTCCAAAGCTTTCATAGCGCTGGCTTTCGCCTCGGCTTGCTTGATCCCTCGCCCGGCGGTCAGGCCGAGCGTAACGTTTTCCAATACCGTTTTATTCGCAAAGAGATTATATCCCTGGAACACGAACGCCGTCCTTTGCCGCACCTTGCGGATCTCGTCGCCGCCGGCGTGACGCAGATCCAGGTGCAGCCCGGCGAAATCCATCGTGCCGGCATCGGCCTGTTCGAGAAAATTCAGGCAGCGCAGAAACGTCGTTTTTCCGGATCCGCTCGGCCCCAAAATAACAACGACGTCGCCTTTACCGATTTCCATGGAGACACCTTTCAGCACCTCCAAATCCGCAAATTTTTTATATACACCTTTTATGGACATGATCATAGCGACAGCCTCCTAGGCCGTACGGAACAACCCCATGCGCCGTTCGACAAACGCGTAGACCAGTTGTATCACCGTACAAATAACAATATAAACGAGAAAAACATCTAAATATGCCTCAATGTAGTTGTAGCCATAAGACGCGGCTATTTTGCCGACGGCCATGACATCTTTGACGGTCATCAAAAAGGCTAGGGACGTGCCTTTGATCAGGTTTACCGTAATGTTGCAAACTGCAGGCAGCGCCACGACAAAGGCTTGCGGCAGAATAACATAGCGATACGTTTGAAATTCGGATAAGCCGGTAGCAACGCCGGCTTCCAGTTGCCCTTTGGAAATACTCAACAACGCCGAACGAAAACCCTCGGCCAGCAAGGCGATCGTATTCAGCGAGAAAACAGCGACGGCATACCAAAAGGGATCGATTCCGTCAAAAACGTTAAACGTGGAACCGGCGGCTTTGACGAGCCAGTTCAAAAAGCTCGGCAAAAGACTGTACAGCAGCAGTATTTGCAAGACAATCGGCGTGCCGCGAACGACGGAAATGTAAGCCTTCGTGAAAGCGCTGCCTGCAACATGTCCTTTGATTCGTAATACGGCCATACACAGCGCAATCGGAGCCGCAATAAGAAGCGTCAGAAACGTCAGCTCCAATGTCACCGCCGCTCCTTCCCATACTTTATAAAAAGTTTCGCTCATAAACGTATAATCAAGTTCCATGCCCACCCTCCTTACTTAACGGCCGTCATCCGATCAAAAAGCGGCACTGAAGACTTCTGCCGACGCTCCTTATTTTGACCGGACGCCGTCGCCTGCAGCGTCTGTCCTTTATCCAGGCGTCGTTCCAAGGCCAGCAGACACTTGCCGATAAGCGTCGTAACGACCCAGTAAATAATCATACAAGCCATGTAAATCTCTATTCCGTAGGCGCCGAAGTTTTGGGCAATAAGCAAATTCCCCTTCCCCAACAGGTCAATCAGACCGATCGTATACGCCAGAGCCCCTTCTTTCAGTAAATTAATGACGGCATTACTGAAATTCGGCAAGGCGATTACCGCCGCCTGCGGCAACATAACCTGCAGCACCGCACTCCGCGGCCACAGACCGACGCTGACGGCAGCTTCATACTGCCCCTTCGGCACGGCAGTATACGCAGCCCGAAATACTTCGGAGATATACGCGCCGAAAAGTAAAGTAAAGGTAATAACGGCAAAAACGGCGCGGTTCATGCCATTCAAATCATAATCAACGACAGCCTCCACTAAGCGGGGCAAGCCGTAAAAAACGATAAACAGCAAAACGATAGACGGCGTGCAGCGCATAATATATGTATAGCCGTTTGCCAAGTACCGCCAAAGACGCTGCTTGCCGAGTTTCCCCCAAGCCAACGCCCCGCCCAGCAAAGATCCCAAGAGGATACTGACGGCGGCGACGCCGAGAGTAACCGTCAAATACGGCAGCATTTCCGGCATTGTTGAAAAGATAACTGACGGATCAAAAGGTCTCGTATCCATCTCCCGTCCCCCTTTGCCTTATTCGCTGATATATTGCGACATGCTTTCACCGAAATACTGCTGTTCCAACTCGGCGATTTTTCCTTCATCGCGAAGTTCCTGAATGGCCTTGTCATAGTCATCGGCGAGTTGTTGTTCCTTCTTGTTAAAGAGGGGATATGTCGGAATCCCTTTATACCGCAGGTATGTCAGCGCGTCGGCAAACTGATGATACGGCGCGTCAGCTTTTTCAATGTTATTTTTGTAACTCAATTCCACTTCAAGATATCCGTCGTAACGGCCTTCCATGACCCACGAATAGGCATCGGCGATCTGGAACGCTTCCGATGATTTCAGCTGAATCGGCCGATCACTGTGAGCTTTATTATAGTTTTCAATCACCATATAGCGAGCATCTTGCGGTGCAATCGGCACTAGCTTCCCGCTGAAAGCGGCAAAAGAATCCATATCCTTAATCTGCTGAGCCGTGTCTTTACGGATAACCAAGCCGATAACGCTGGCTCCGATATAATTTTTAGGGAAGACATATTTTTTCATCCGCGCATCCGTCTTCCAGATCCCTTTCGTCCCGACCTGATACTTACCTGATTCGACGCCGATAAGCAAATCGTCATCCGACGTCGGCGTAAATTTGAATTCATACTGCGGCAACTTTTTAGCTACCTCTTTCATGACGGCCACTTCAAAACCGTCCGCTTCTCCGTTTGCGTTAACGAAATCATAGGGCACGTAATAGTTCGTGTACGCCACATTGATCACACGTTTTCCACCTGTCGCCGCCCGATCGCCGTCAGCTTTCTTGCCGCAGCCTGCGAGCCCCGCCGCGACAATACCGGCTAATGCGGCTATTAAGATTGTCTTACCCCATTTGTTGATTTTCATTATAAATCCCCCTTGTAACTATACCGTATTCCCGTTGAATCATCTGCGACTTATTTCGCCGCATCTCTTACCCAGTCAAAGCGTCGCCAATCCGTATTGCGCGGAACGGTGCAATCGGCGCCGAGAATGACGCCTTGTCTTCCCGCCTGAGCTAAAATCCGTTTCGTTTCGGCTTCCACTTCTTCTTTAGAACCCTTATATAAGACGTCTGTGTCCAAATTGCCGAAACCGCCGAGAACGGCGCGATCTCCAAACAGTTTCCGACCTTTTTCCAAATGGATCCCTTCGACGACAGCTGCCCAATTGACGGTTTTCACATAATAATCGGTGTACCATGTCAAGTCATTACGATGACCGGCATAGCCGCATATATGCAAAATATGGTAAGCGCTGACGCTGTTGGCGGCGGCAAGGATTTTCTTTTCCCCCGGCGCAGCGACGGCAGCATAGGTTTCCTTCGTCATGCCTTTGCCCAGAATATTCTGAAGACCGAAATAAATCCCTGTCACCTTGGCTTCCGTAACCAGCCGTTTGGCTAATTTCGCCAGATCATCGGAAATAATATCAAAGCCGTACCGGACGCTATCGGCATCTTCCCGTATCGCCTCAGCCAGAAAGGCTTCCCCCTTCGTCCAATCAGGCTGCATAAAACGGATCGTCGTTGCCGCGCAAAAGAGATTATAAAACATGGCGAGATCGGCGCCGAAACGATCGGTCAACCGACGGGCATATGCGATCTGCTGCGTAAACCACGGATCATCATCGGCCAGCGGTCTGATGTTGCGGAAATCAGCGGCACTGTGAAGATGACGGACCGTTTCATTTTCATATGGAAAAAAACCGTCCGTCATGATTTTGACAAAATCCGGTTTAGCCCGTTCGATATACTCGACCTCGCCTGCCAACAACTGTTCCGTGTATACAGGCTGCCTGAAGGCGTTGGTGCCGATCTCATCTGCCAGGAAATGAAACCAAAATCCGACCGGTACCCGCTCCGTCGGTTTATTGTCCATCGCTGCCAGCACCAATTCTTTTTTCGTTATCATCGTAAACTCCCCCTCATGATAAATGAACACAAAAAAGCCACCGTCTCCTCATACAGAGACGGTGGCCCGCGGTTCCACTCTGCTTACAGTCACCAGGACTGTACTCAACAGCCTCTAACGCGGCCAACCGGAAAGATCTACTGGTGTTCAATCTTCCTGCTCCCGAAGGCATTCCATCCTACGCCGCTTTCTGTGCAGGCTCTCAGCCGCTGACCTGCGCTCTCTGGATGACTTTGTAGGTGTACTTGTTTCGGTCATTGCATTCAATGTTTACGGTAATGGTACACTTTATTTTTCAACCAGTCAAATTCCATTTGTTCATGTGTTCTATTACTCATATGAATAATTAGGATTAAGAACGGTGCTGCGACCGCCGGAAATTTCCACTGCCGTCGATGTGATATAAGCCGCTCTGTCACTCGCCAAGAAGACAATCGGCGCCGCGATTTCTTCCGGCGCCGCAGCCCGATGCAGCAGACAGAGGCGACTCTGTTCGGAAAATTCTGCCGGCGCAATCGTCGTTTTTGCCAGCGGTGTCGCCGTAAACCCCGGCATAACGGCAACAACACGTATCCCCTGCGCCGCCACTTCACCGGCAAAGGTATTCGTATAATTGACGACAGCCGATTTCAGCGGACCGTAAAGAGAGGCCCGGCCTGAAGACGCACAGCGCGCAGCTAACGAGGCTACGTTGATAATGACGCCGCCGCCTCGACGGATCATATAAGACGCCGCGATCTGACTGCCCATGACGACGGATTTGAAATTAACGGCATAAGTCGCATCAATTTCAGCTTCCGTATACCACTGACCGGCGCGGGCGATGGTCGCCCCGACATTATTTACCCATACATCGAGAACGCCGAATCGCTGCCAAACATAGTCGCCTAAAGACGCAACATCAGCTGCACAGGTAACATCAGCCCGAAAAGGCAGCACCTTGCTTCCCAGCGAAGCGGCAGCCTGTTCCAGAACCTCCAGGCGACGGCCGCAGATGATAACTCGCGCCCCTTCTGCGGCGAAAAATTTGGCTGCAGCATAACCGATTCCCGCACTGCCGCCGGTAATGACGACTATCTTCTCTTCCAATCCTAAATCCATGTGATCTCCTCCCTTTTTGACTGAGTATACCATAAGAAAATCCTTTGTCCGATGGTATAATGAAAGCAACGCAGAAAGGACGGTGCTTTCATCATGTCCGATGAAAAAAGAGTATCCCTCGCCATCTATATTACCGCCTTTATCGGTTCGTATTTGTCGACAGCCATCAATATCGCCATACCCGCCATCAGCAGCGAATTCTCCGCTCCTGCAGATACGCTCGGCTGGGTAGTGACTTCCTTCCTCATCGCTTCCGCGGCGTTCCTGCTGCCTTTCGGCAAATTAGCCGACTTAAAAGGCCGACGCAAGACCTACACGGTCTCCTTGGCCGTATTTGCCCTTTCCACATTGACAGCAGCAGCCTCCTTTTCCATAGAGTGGCTCATCATTTGCCGCATCGTCCAGGGCACGGCGCTGACCGCTATCTATGTTACTTATATGCCGATTCTCCTTGCCGTCACCGACGAAGCCCATTACGGTCGCCGGCTGGGAATCGCCGTCTCCCTGACCTATCTCGGCTTATCGTGCGGTCCCGTTGCAGGCGGATTTTTGACGCAATTTTCAGGCTGGCGCAGTATTTTTATCCTCGCCTTTGCGTTCCAGCTCAGCAGTCTGTTTCTTCTGTTTCCAGTCCGAGCGGAATGGTATTCCCGCACCGTTCCGTACGTCAATTTTCCCGGCAGCGTCCTCGCCGTTACGTCGATCACCTTTTTTCTTTACGGCCTCTCTCATATTTCCGAGTCTTATGTTCCCTGCGGCGCCGGCATACTTCTGCTCGCCCTTTTTATCTTGCATGAAAAACGGTGCGCCTATCCGCTGCTGCCGCTCTTCCTGTTCCGCAATCTGACCTTCACTATGTCCAATGCGGCTGCTCTTATCCAGTACAACGCCACTTACGGTATCTCCTTTTTGCTTTCTCTCTACTTGCAACTCGTCTTGCAACTGACACCGCTGTCATCGGGACTCATCCTGCTGATTCAGCCGTTGCTTATGGCCGCCTTATCAACGAAAGCCGGTGATTTGGCAGATCGTTACGGGCCTCGTTTGATCGCCTCCATTGGGATTGCCGTTACTACAGCGGGACTGTCCGCCTTCGCTTTCACCGCTGCGCCAACGGTAGCGATGACGGCGGCCAATCTCATTCTCATCGGCATCGGCGCCGCCTTATTCGGCGCTCCAAACAACAGCGCCATTATGGGCGCCGTACCGGTAGATCATCGGGGAACAGCCTCAGGTGTACTCGCACTGGTCCGGAATTGCGGGCAAGCCATGAGCATGGCCATCGTTACCTTCATTTTCCATGCGACCGCCGGTACAGCCGCATACGGCGTCGCCGTCGCCGCAACCGTCCGTTCTTCGTTTCTGATCTTCACCGGACTCTGCGCACTGGCTGTCTTCGCTTCCCTATGCCGCGGCAAAAAAAGCCCACGCGTCGATTAAAAATCGCCGGCACGGGAATTGCATTCACCAAAAATCATGGTAAAATAGGGACAATATTTGATGACCGAAGGGGGACTTCCATTGAAAACATACCAACCTATTACAGAAGAAATTATTCATCAGTTAAAGACCATCGTCGGCGCCAATTATGTAAAAACCGACAAAGATCTGCTCGTTACCTACGAGACGGATTACGAAACGGACCCGCGTCTCTTCCATTTGCCTGAAGCCGCCGTTTTTCCCGGTTCGGCCGAAGAAATCGCCGCTATCGTCAAGCTTGCCAACACCTGTCATTTTCCCATTACCGTTCGCAGCGGCGGCACAAGTCTGGCAGACGGTGCGATTCCCGTCTGCGGCGGACTCGTCCTCCTCATGGAACGACTTGATAAAATCATCGAGCTAAATGAAGAAGGTCTCTATATGACCGTCGAAGCCGGTGTTCGCACTGTCGACCTGCAGCGCCTCGCCCATGCATCAGGACTTCTTTATGCCGGCGATCCGTCCAGCGCGGAAAGCTGCCTCATCGGCGGCAATCTCGCCACCAACGCCGGCGGCCTCAAGGCCGTCCGCTATGGCGTCACGCGGCATCAGGTATACAGTTTGGAAGTAGTCACGCCCTTAGGCGAAATCGTCGAAGTCGGCGCTACGTTAAAAAAATGCACGACCGGGTACAGCCTGGAGCAGCTCATTATCGGCAGCGAAGGAACATTGGGCATCATTACAAAAGTAACAGTCAAGCTGACACCGTTGCCGCCACATCGCTTTGACGTTCTCGCCATCTACACGGACCCGAAAAAAGCTCTTCATATGGTCCCTTCTCTCCTGAAAGCCGGCATTGATCCGACAAGCGTCGAATATATGGATAATTCCTATGTACGCGGCTGCGCCGACTACTGCCAATACAGCGATATGCCCCACTATGAAGACGGTGTTTACGTCATCATTACAGTGGAAACATTCCGCGAAGACGACCTTGATGCGAAGATGGAGACAGTTTGTACTGTCTGCGAAAACTCCGGCGCCGTCGAAGTTCTCGAAGCCGACGACAGAGTCTGGAATATGCGCCGCAACTGTCAGACTTCGGTAGAACGGATCAGCAAGATATTTCTGACCGATGACGTCGTTGTTCCCGTCCATAAAATAGCCGATACGATCGAAGCCATTATGGAAATCGGCGAGAAGTATCCGTTTGAAGTCAAAATTAACGCCCATATCGGTGATGGAAACCTTCACATCGTTCTCTGTAAAATGGATATGGACGACGCAACCTGGGAAAAAGCCGTTGAAGAATTTCACCAGCAAGTCTACGCCTATGCCTACCGGGCAGGAGGGCGTCTCGCTGGAGAACACGGTATCGGCGCCAAAAAACTGCGGTACATGGAGCAATTCACACCGCAAGGTGAGCTCTGGCTAATGAAGATGATTAAATATGCATTTGACCCTAATTATATACTAAATCCTGGTAAATTATTCATTATTTGAGCATCTCTTCATCATTTATTATCTACGCTTTCAGTGTTTATTACAAAATGTAATTTTAATTATATTTTTAAAACATTTTTGTTTTATTCCTATGTTTGTCTGTTAATTTTAGATTTCCTAACGCTTCATACGTAATTTTTCTGGAATTCAATTAAAAAAATACACCCCCATATGGGGGTGTATTTTTAACTATGCAAAAAAAGCATCCTTTTTCTCATTCCTATATGTAATTAATATTACTTGTTTATGTATATTAATTGCTTCAAAGACATAAAACTGTTATGCTAATAACATATCAGCTTGTTTTTATTGTTTTGTTACATATTTTTTAAAAAGAGGTGTGAAAATGGACAAGGATGTATTGTATGACGCATTCCAAAAAGGCTTGACCAGTGTAAGCGGAGAATGTTATCTGGCTAAAAAATCGGAATTAGCCGCAACGCTGACAAAAATTTTCCAAGAAAAAGATACGCAAAGCGTCGCACTCGTTGAGTCTGAGCTCCTGAAAGAAGCCGGCGCAGCAGCGGCATTAAAAGCGGCAGGTATCAAAGTAGACACGGACCACTTACGAAAAAACGCGCCGAACGACAAAGGCGGCGTCACGGAAGCGGATTTCGGCATCGCAAATTTAGGCTCCATCGTTAAAATGGAAGATAATATCGACACTCGCATCGTGGAAATCGTATCTGACGTTTATGTCGGTATTATTAAACTTTCCAAAATCGTCGACAATTTTGACACCATGATCGATATCATGGCCGACACCAAACCGTTCCCGCGCTTCGCAGGCATCATTACGGGGCCGAGCCGAACAGCCGATATTGAATGCGTCGGCACCGTAGGGGTTCACGGCCCGCGGCAATATTCCGTTATCGTTGTGGAAGATGAGTAAGGGAGGGAACAGGACATGTCTAATGAATTACTGAAACAGGAAATCGAGCGTGCCATGGACAGCGCTCCTTTGCAAAAAAGCGTTAAAAAAACTTTACAACTGCATATCCGAACAATCGCGAACGTGTTTACAAAGGATATGATTTCGAAGCGTTGCGTGAAAAAGTATATGAAGTAAAATCGTACGCCCGCGATCACATGGACGAAATGATTGCCGAATTCACCAAAAACGCCACGGCAAACGGCGCGAAGGTATTTGTCGCCCACTCTCCCCAGGAAGCCTTTGATTATGCCTTAAAACTGGCGAAGGACAACAATGTCAAGTTAGTTGTAAAATCAAAATCCATGGCTTCTGAAGAAATGCATTTCAATCAGGGTTTTGAAGCGGCCGGTATTACGGCACAGGAAACCGACTTGGGTGAATTTATCAACTCCATTGCCGGAGATACGCCGTCCCACATGGTTATGCCGGCTATCCACTATTCTAAAGAAGACGTCGCCGATCTGTTCACATCTTACACCAAAGAAAAAGAAGAGCCTATTATTTCCGAAGAAGTAAAGACGTCTCGCCGCGTTATGCGTCCTAAATTCTTTGAAGCGGAAATGGGCGTGTCCGGCGCCAACGTCGCCGTCGCCGAAACAGGTACCGTCATTACCATGACTAACGAAGGCAACGGCCGTATGGTCGGCACAATGCCGAAAATGCACCTGTATATTTTCGGTATCGAAAAATTCGTTGCAAAAATGAGCGATATCCGCTATATTTTCAAGGTTTTGCCTCGTAACGGCACCGCCCAGAATATTACGACGTACTTATCGTTCTACACGGGAGCTTCCCAAGTTGTTACCGATCCCGAAAACGACACGAGAGAAACAAAAGATTTCAACATCATCATCCTTGATACGCCGGAACGCCGTCAAATCATTGCCGATGAAGACTATAAAGATATTTTCTGCTGCATCCGTTGCGCAGCCTGTCTGAATGTCTGTCCCGCTTTCCGTCTTGTCGGCGGACACGTTTACGGCGGCAGCATCTATACCGGCGGTATCGGCACGCTGCTGACAAGCTTCCTGAACAGCCGCGAACGCGGCAAAGATATTCAGAACATCTGTCTCCAGTGCGGCGCCTGCAACACCTTCTGCGGCGGTAAGCTCGACATTGCCGGCATGATCTTAAAGCTGCGCACAAAATATGCAAATGAAGATGGCCTGAATCCGATTCATAAGTTCTGTCTCGATACGGTAGCCGACCGCCATCTCTTCCATTCCATGCTGCGTATCGCCTCCGTCGCGCAAGGAGCGCTTACGAAAGATCAACCGATGATCCGCCACTTGCCGATGTTCTTATCCGGCTTGACTTCAGGACGCAGTCTCCCCGGCATTGCGCTGCAGCCGTTCCGCGATGTGCTGCCTACAATCAAGCAGGACGTTCCGAATCCGAAGGGCAAGATCGCTATCTTTACGGGCTGTCTCCTTGATTTCGTATACGTTGATATCGCCACGTCTGTCGTCAAAGCGCTCAACATGGCCGGATACGTTGTCGAAATGCCCTTAGGACAAGCCTGCTGCGGTGCTCCTGCCGCTTACATGGGCGATTCCGGCAACTCGAAGAAAGCTGCCGAAATGAACATTGAAGCGATGGAAGCAGAAAAATATGATTATATCGTCTCGGCCTGTCCGACATGTACACATGCGCTCCGCGATTACAAAGACTACTTTAAAGATGAACCGGAAATGCTGAAACGGGCCGAAGAATTAAGCAAAAAGACCTTCGACTTCTCCAAATTGCTACACATGCTCGGCGGTCTTCCCGACAACGGAGACGGTGAACCGCTGAAGATCACCTATCACGACTCGTGCCATATGAAACGGTTCATGGGCGTAACGGAAGAACAACGCGAATTGCTTAAAAACACCAAAGGCGTCGAATTGTGCGAAATGGAAAACTGTGATAAATGCTGCGGCTTCGGCGGTTCTTATTCGATCAAATACCCGGAAATGTCCGCACCGATCTTGGAAGAAAAAATCAACAACATCGTCGCTTCAAATGCTGACGTAGTCGCAGTGGACTGCCCCGGGTGCCTGCTCCAGATTCAAGGCGGTTTGGATGCTCGCAATTTAGGACACATCAAAGTTAAACATACGGCACAAATTCTCGTCGAAAAACGAAACAAGGGATGATCGCTGCAACCCTCAGAAAGGTGAATAGAGCATAATGATCAACCAAACGATTCTAGAAAACAGTCACAGAAAGTTGATGCCGAAACTATTTGCCTGTATTCACGATGAACAGATTCAAAAGGTAAAAGAATATATAAAGATTTATACGCAACACCCCTTTGCCGGAACGGAAACCGGCGCTATCTTGGAGGAGGCGGCATCTTCGGCGGGGAAGATGCTGCGCCCCCGCCTGCTGCTGATGGCCGGCGCCTTCGGCAAGCATAACGGCGATACGCAGGAACGGTTGTATAAACTGGCTGCCATCGTCGAAATAGCCCATTCCGCCTCTCTGATCCACGATGACATCATTGATAACGCGTCATTCAGACGGGGGAATCCGTCTATTCAGAGTAAGTACGGAAAAAGCGCGGCCATTTATGCCGGCGATTTCCTCATGAGCCGCATTTCTTCACACGTAATGCGAGAAGGACTCACCCATGCCGGTTCCATCCTTTTTCAAGCCGTAGCGGAAATGTGCGCCGGCGAAATCGGTCAGGCCCGTTGCCTCTATAAAGAAACAGTCACCCTTGATGAGTATTTGCATAACATCGGGGGAAAAACGGTAGCTTTGTTCCGCGCCTGTTGTCGAATGGGAGCGGTGGAAAGCGGTTGTAGCGAAGACCTGGCCGATCGGTTGGAAGCCTTCGGCGAATGCCTGGGCTATATGTTCCAAATTCGCGACGACCTGTTGGACTTCACGCCGAGCAGAACCTTGATCGGAAAAAACACCCACCAAGATGTACGGGAAGGTATCTACACCTTGCCGATCCTCTTGACATTGGAAAACCCGGCAGGCAGACAGGCCCTTTCCCCTTATCTAAAACGGAATAGGGAAGGTGATCTTTCGGACAACGACATGCAGCAAATTTATGCGATTCTGACAGCATACGACGGCATCCTCGGAGCTTGGGAGTACATTCATAATTATCAAAAACAAGCTGATTCCATATTGAATTCCTTACCTCCGGCGGACGTATTGCCGCAACTAAAATCCCTCATCCGCAAGCTCGGAACCGCATGATGGCAGTCGCCCGATCGTTGACTCCAGCAGACGCCTTGCATCTGGCGGCGCCGCATACCTGGATCGCCTCCGTTTATCCCGCCCTGTTCGGAGAACTGTATTGCCTGCAACAGGGTTATGCTTTACCGCTGCCCACAGCGCTCTGTCTCGTCACAGCCTGCATCTGCATGCAAGCTTCCGTCAACACGCTGAACGATTATTTCGACTTTATCAACGGAACGGACACGGCAGACGATTTTCTGGAAAAGTCCGACGCCGTCCTCGTGCACGGCTCTTTTCCCGTCAAACAGGCGCTGTATTTAGGAATTGCGTACCTTTTTGCAGCGGCTCTGATCGTTTTCCCCGTCCTCATAACTGCCGGGCCGATTCCGCTGATCATCGGCGCGACAGGCGCGCTGGCAGTCTGCACCTATTCAGGCGGCAGATTGCCCATATCCTACTTGCCTCTCGGCGAACTTATTTCCGGCCTGACGATGGGAGGCCTGATTCCTTTGGGCGTCGTCGCCGTCGCCAGCCAATCATTTCACGCTGCGGTCTTGCCGGCGGCGCTGCCCCTGATACTCGGCATAGGCTTGATTATGTTGACGAACAATACCTGTGACTTGGAAAAAGATGAACAGGCCTGCCGCCGCACACTGCCCGTTTTATTGGGAAGAAAAAAGGCGTTAACGCTCTATCGCGGCTGCGTTGTATTATGGTTCTCCACGCTCTGCCTGCTCCCTTTCTGGTATACCCATGCCTGGGGCATTGGCAGCCTTCTCCTTCTGATCGTCTTCGCCCGACCGGCGTTTCGCCGTCTCCTTCGCTTCACTTTAACGGCGCCGCAACGGGTCGCGGAGATGAAAGGAATCGTGTTGGCCAACTTGCTCGGAAACGGCGCTTATTTGATCAGCTTTGCCGCAGCAATCACAGGAGGCTTCTCCTGATATGACTGACGCAACAAAAAAAGAAAAAGTCTACGCCGTGTTTGAACGCATTTCCCGCACGTATGACCAAGGCAACACGTATATCAGCTTAGGGATGTCGGGAAAGTGGAAAAAACAATTCATTGCCCGCATCGCGGACGAAACGGAAGCAGGCGGTCCGATATTGGATGTCTGTACCGGAACCGGTGATATTGCAGTCGCGCTGGCGCGGTCAAGACCCGATTGTATGATTACGGGCCTTGATTTCTCACCGGCCATGCTGCGGCTGGCACGGGCAAAAGGGGAAAACAGCCCGAACCTTCGCTGGCTGCAGGGGGATGCCATGCATCTTCCATTCAAGGATAATGCCTTCTCTGCAGCATGTATTTCTTTCGGACTTCGCAACACGACGGATTACCTGCAAGTATTGCGGGAAATGGCGCGTGTCGTCAAGAAAAACGGCGCCGTCTATTGTTTGGACTCTTTCGTGCCGGACATAACACTCGTCAAGCCGTTCTATTCCCTGTATTTCAAATACTTGATGCCGGTCATCGGCGGCGGCCTCCGCCATCGTCAAGAATACACCTGGCTCTGGCAGTCAACACAAGACTTTATCAGTATCAACGAATTAGCGGCATTGTTTACACAGGCCGGTCTGACCGATATACAAATAAAGCGCGTCTTATTCGGCGCCTGTGCAATGCATACGGGAAAAAACAAAACGTAATACCCTATCAACGTACCACGTAACAGCATATAAAAAATTACTATATCATGAACCACATGGTTAAGGAGGGTAATAAATATGAGTAGTGAAGAAAAATTTGATGCCATAGTAGTCGGTGGCGGGTTGGCCGGTTCTGCTGCAGCCCTGACTATGGCCAGAGCCGGATTAGACGTCATGCTGGTAGAACGCGGCAAGTTCTGCGGTTCGAAAAACTCCAGCGGCGGCCGTCTGTATGGCCACAGCTTGGAAAAACTGATCCCCAACTTCGCCGACGAAGCGCCGATTGAACGCAAGATTACGCAGGAACGCCTTTCGCTCATGACCGAATCGGGGGCTTTGAGTTTCCAATACAGCTCGGACAAGCTGGAAAACTTAAAATATCCATCCTATTCCGTCCTTCGTTCCAAGTTTGATAAATGGCTGGCAGACAAAGCGGAAGAAGCCGGCGCCATGGTCGCTCCGGGACAGCTTGTCGATGAAATTATCGTCGAAGACGGTAAAGTGATCGGCATCAACTGCGGCGGTGAAGAAGTGGATGCCGATGTCGTCATCCTCGCCGACGGCGTAAACTCCCTTTTGGCCCAACAGCTGGGCATGAAACAGGAACTGGACGCCAAAGACGTGGCTGTCGGCGTAAAGGAAGTCATTGAACTCGGCGAAGACGTCATCAACGATCGCTTCGGCTTGTCCGGTTCCGCCGGCGCCGCTTGGATGATCGCCGGCGATCCCACATCGGGAAATTTAGGCGGCGGGTTTATCTATACGAACAAATCGACGCTCTCTCTCGGTATCGTAACGACAATCAACGATATCGGCCGCGTCGATGTCAGCATTCCCGATATGGTTGAACGCATGAAAGCGCATCCGACGATCGCCCCCTTCATCAAAGACGGCAAGCTCGTCGAATACTCGGCCCATTTGGTAACGGAAGGCGGCCTGAAAATGATGCCTGAACTCGTTCGCGACGGTATCATCGTCGCCGGCGATGCGGCCGCTATGGTCGTCAACCTGGGCTATACAGTACGCGGCATGGACCTGGCCATCGAATCGGGCCGGTTAGCCGGCGAAGCCGTCATCAGCGCCAGAAACCGCGGCGACTTCTCCAAGGAAAGCCTCTCCGTCTATACCAAGATGCTTGATGACAGCTTCATTATGAAACTGATGAAGCAATACCAGAACTTGCCGGGTCTCTTGGAAGATCATATGATTTTCAACGATATCCCCAAGATGGCTGATGATTTCGCCAGCATGGTTTATAAAGTGGATGGCGGCACCCCCGTCGCCCTGCCGATGATCGCCTTGAGCGTTCTGGCAAACAACGGCGGTCTGAACGGCCTGTTCTCATTAGGTAAAAAAGCTTGGGAGGCGATGTAAAATGGCAAAAATGAGTGTAGATGACAAATTAGGTGTTGTTAAATTCCTGACGGACGAAGCGGAATCCCACATTCTCATTCACGAAGATTACAAAGATGAGCAGGAAATCAATCGTCTTGTCATGGCCTGTCCCGCAAACTTATATCATTATGACAACGGCGTCCTCGTCTTCAATCATGAAGGCTGCTTGGAGTGCGGTACGTGCCGCGTCATCTCCGGCGGTAAGGGCGTTAAGAGCTGGAAACATCCGAAAGGTTCCATGGGTGTCGAATACCATCAGGGCTAAACGCCATACGACATGTAAAAACGAATTCAGATGTATATCTGAATTC
>NZ_AWXA01000047.1:0-2166 GCF_000478965.1 Megasphaera vaginalis (ex Srinivasan et al. 2021) | reverse complement strand
ATTTTATGAGTTGGTTTTAAGGATAATCCAACATCTATACGTTCAAACATCCTGCTAATTTTTCCTCAAAACCGATTGACTTTAGAACATTAACTAATAGTTAACATTCTAAAATCTCATTTATATTCTATCACCTATTCAGTTTAAATACTAGATTTTTCAAGCTCCTATCTTTAATAGTTATGAGCTTTGGCTGTTCTATATTTTTTATGCATTTATCTCTTCATTCTTACACTTTTCCCTTTATAAAGTTCACCTCAAAGAGCCTGATTTGCCGTTAACATAATGGCTCTGAAAACATAATTTAAGCGAAATTTCAAGCCTACTTTAAGATATTGTCTTCAAAATTATATAATTCCATCTTACTTCCTTAAATTATCAAATCAAGTACAATAAGGTCTCCTTATATCAAGCAATATTATTACGTGAATTGAGAAGCGATATCTTTTTTACGAAATTTTAGTGTAATATATTAAGTGACTTATGATACTGCCTAGTGCTTTGAAATATCTTTCTGAATATCATTTTACTAAATGTTTAGCGTGTAAATCCAAAAACAAAAAAGGATGAGTCACTTTCAAAAAAACTCATCCTTTTTTATTATTATTTTACAATAATGCTCCCTTTTTAATTATTACCTGCCGGTAAAATGTTTATCTCGTTTTTCAATAAAGGCAGCCATGCCTTCCTTTTGGTCTTCCGTAGAAAAACAAAGAGCAAATACTTCATCTTCATAAGAAATACCCGTAACAACATCACAATTGATACCACGATTGATAGCCGCTTTGGAAAGCTGGACTGCAACTTTAGCATTACCAGCAATCTGGTTGGCAACTTTAAAAACTTCTTCCATCAACTGGTCCTGCGGTACAACCTTGTTGACCAGTCCGATTCGATAGGCTTCTTCAGCATTAATCACATTGGCACGAAAAATTAGTTCTTTCCCATATCCTCGTCCAACAACACGGGGCAAGCGTTGTGTACCACCAAATCCTGGAGTAATGCCTAATCCAACTTCAGGTTGACCAAATTTAGCATTATCGGAAGCGTAACGGAAATCACATGCACAAGCAAGTTCACAGCCGCCACCCAAAGCAAATCCATTTACAGCAGCAATTACCGGCTGTGGTAAATTTTCGATACGAGTAAAGACATCTTGACCCGCTTTACCAAAAATGCGCCCTTCAACAGGGTTTTTAGTCGACATTTCCTTAATATCTGCACCGGCTACAAATGATTTGTTTCCCCCTCCGGTGATAACAAGCACTTTAACATCTTGGTCTTTTTCGATACATTCAATACACGCATTTAACTCTGACACAGTTTCGAAATTTAGGGCATTCAAGGCCTTAGGTCTATCAATGGTTAAAATTCCAACCCCATTGTTTTTCTCAAATTTAATATTTTTGTACTCCATCACAAAAACCTCCTTATCAATTAAATATTAAAACTACCCTTTATTAGGTATTATACCACGTTACAAATAGAACTAAAAGGGGAAGAGACTTAAAATATTATAGAAATTGAAACTTTAATTTATTCATTAAATATAAATATAAATATAAAAATAGTTTAGTATTTTTTCAAACACCTCACTTTTCCTAAAAAGCTATTTTATAAACTTATCCGAGCTCCTTTCATGTAGTTTTATTTTACTTTATTTCGATAGTATTAAAAAAACTTTGTTCAAATCGTAACAAGATTTTTTAATTATCCGTCTACTCTTCAGATACTAAAAAACATTAAATAAGCTTAATCAATTAACTACACCTTTACTCTTATAATTAAATTCAAACACGAAAAATGATCAAATTATCTATAATATGCCTACTAGTAAGTAGGCCCTGTATTCAAAAATTATCGTAATCACTAACGTAGGATTCCTCCAGAAGCCCCATAAAAAATCAACATATTGATTTTAAATTACGTACACACACAAAATGTCAAAATCGAATATTCTATACACCACTCTCCTACACACGTTTATTTAACTAATCATGGTATATTTTTGAAACGTAGAAACGTACTATCATAAAATTTTAATTAAAGAAAGAATCTCTTCCATTTAGCGATATCTAATTGAAAAACTTGTGTTTTATCCACTTGATTCATCCCCAATATGATTGGATGCATCCCCCTACCAACAGAAAAAATGTCGACGCGTGA
>NZ_AWXA01000046.1:0-76455 GCF_000478965.1 Megasphaera vaginalis (ex Srinivasan et al. 2021) | reverse complement strand
GCAGCAAATGGCATGTTTTTATTGCCGTCGATAACGGCTATAGCCGGCGCAGTGCGCATAAAGATTGGAGTGCAAAGAGCTGATTATGATGATAAAGAGGCGCTTCCGGCAGTCTTGACGAGAAAGAATGCGCCGCACTTATTTGGGCATAGGGCAGGAAGAGAAATTAAGAATGATTTTTTAAAAGATACGGATCGCACAGGGTGACTAACGTCTGCATCCGGTATCAACAGCGTGTGTTTTTATTGACAGTGAAAGATGAATGTGATATTCTTTTTTAGTAAACGCGGATGGTTTGCATTTGCAATTTTAAAATGACAAAGGGAGATGATGATCTTGAAAAAATGGATCACGGCGCTGTTGGGAGCCGCATTAATGGTAACGATGCTGGCAGGTTGCGGCCAAGACGGTGCCAACGCGGATAAGGCCCAGTCGGGCGAAAAGCTGCAGGTAGCCGTAAGTTTTGACGCCGTAGGGGAATTTGTCAAAGCTGTCGGCAAAGATAAAGTGACGGTTAAGACGATTATTCCTGCCGGAACGGAACCCCATGAGTTTGAACCGACGACAAAAAGCCTGAAGGATATGGCCGGCGCCAAGGTGTTTGTGTATAACGGTTTGGGAATGGAAAGCTGGAAGGACAAAGCCGTCGAGGCGGCAGGCAACGATAAATTGATACAAGTCGACGCGTCCAAGGGCGTTCAGCCGATAGTCAATGAAGATGAAGAAGAAATCAAAGAACATGGGCAGTATGATCCTCACTGCTGGCTAAGCCTTTCCTGCGCGCAGATCGAAGTCCGCAATATTGCCGACGGATTGATCCAGGCGGACCCGAAAAATAAAGATTTTTATGAAAAAAATGCGCAAGAATATATGGCGCAGCTGAAAGCGTTGCAAGACGAATATGTAGGCAAGTTCCAACATGTGCAGAAGAAACAGTTTGTGACCGGTCATGCGGCGTTCGCCTATTTGTGCCGTGATTTCGGCTTGGAACAGAACAGCGTTGAAGATGTTTTTGCCGCAGGTGAGCCGAGTAGCCAGCAGTTGGCCGAATTGACCGATTATTGCCGCAGAAATCAGGTAACTACCATTTTTGCCGAAGACATGGTCAGCCCTGCCGTTTCCGAAACGCTGGCCAAGGAAGTCGGCGCTAAAGTGGAACCGATCGAAACGATGGAAAGCAATGAAAAGGGAGAGTCGTATTTGGATCGGATGAAAGAAAACTTGGAAAAGATTTATACCAGTTTAAAATAATCGATTTATTAAGGAGTTTTACGTAAAGAGAGTCCTGCGCAGTCGTTTTATGTGCCGGAATGCGGCCCGTACACGGCACGTTCAGGTGTCGCGGCGCTGCCGTAAACAGCGAAGAAACGAGGTTCACGAAGAGAGCGGATCCCAGGCGGAGCGGCTCTCTTTTGTTTGACCTGCTGCGACAGGAATTTGGAGAAGCGGGAGGGTCGATATGGGGCGAAGAGATTTTTTGAAAAGGACAGCGATGGTCTTGGCCGCTGTCATGGCATTCCCCCTGACAGCATCGGCAAAGGGAGGCACGGGGCGAAGACGCGTCAAAGCGCCGCCTGTCGTCAAAACCGAGTTGGCATTCAGCGAAAAGCTGATACGCCGCCGCATGACGTCAATGATCATCATCCACCACGCCGGCGGGCCGGATCGGGACGTCGGTGCCGCCGACATACATGCCTGGCATTTGGCGAACAAATGGGCCGGTGTCGGCTATCATTTCATCGTCAGGAAAGACGGCACGATCGAAGCCGGCAGACCCATGGATATGGTCGGCGCCCATTGCCTGGGCGCTAATGATGTCTCCGTCGGTATCTGCGCCGCCGGAAACTTTGAAACGGCGAAGCCTTCGGCGGCGCAGCTGCAGTCTGTCGCCAATTTAACGGCGTATCTTTGTGATCGCTATGATTTGGAACCGAGCCGGCGCACTATCGTCGGCCATCGCGATCTTTGCCGTACAGAATGCCCCGGTAATAATCTGTATGGGCGACTGCCGGCAATACGGCAGGGCGTCCGCCGGTTTTTTGCAGATATGCGTTGAAAACGAAATGAAGCGGGAACGGAATAGAAGAGCGGCCTTGTCAGCGAGGCCACTCTTTTCGTTTTATGCTATTTATGGTACAATAACTCAATAGCAAGATTTTTACGATCACTGCTAGTGTTGTGATGTGTTCATCTCATATATAAGCACCTTTAGGAGGCACGGAAGTTGGAGAAGCTTGTTGTTCATGGTGGTAAGCCGCTGCATGGGACGGTTCGCGTCAGCGGTGCGAAGAATGCTGTGTTGCCCATTATTGTCGCATCCATGTTGGGCGTGACGAAAAGTACATTAACGGAAATTCCCAAGTTGGATGATGTTCATACTGTTTGTGACGTCATCCATTCTTTAGGCGTAAAAATAGAAAATCCCTGTAAAGGAACGCTCGTCTTGGACGGCAGTAATTTGAACAATTCCGTTGCTCCATATGATCTGGTGCGCCGCATGCGCGCGTCTTTCCTGGTTATGGGGCCGTTGCTGGCGCGGCAACGGCACGCCAAAATATCTCTTCCCGGCGGCTGTTCCATCGGCGCTAGGCCGATCGATCTCCACTTAAAGGCTTTCGAAGCGATGGGAGCGGTCATTGATCTGGCCGACGGCGATATAGAAGCATCCGTTCCCGACGGCCTGAAGGGGGCGCAGATATATCTTGATTTTCCCAGTGTCGGCGCGACGGAAAACATCCTGATGGCGGCGTCTATGGCAGAAGGGCGGACCATTCTCGAGAATGCCGCCGAAGAGCCGGAAATCGTCGATTTGGCGACGTATTTGAACAGTATGGGCGCCAATATTCGCGGCGCCGGTACGAATGTGATCCGCATCGAAGGCGTAAAGGAGCTGCACGGCGCTTCTCATTCCGTTATCCCCGACCGCATTGAGGCCGGAACCTTTATGGTCGGTGCGGCCATGACGGGCGGCAACGTTTACGTGGAAAACGCCTTGTCGGAACATTTAAAGCCGTTAGTCGCCAAGTTGAAAGAAGCCGGCGCCACCGTTGAAGAAGAGATTGAAGGGATTCGCGTCATCGGCAGCAGCGATTTAAAGCCTGTCGATATCAAAACATTGCCTTATCCCGGTTTTCCGACGGATATGCAGGCCCAGTTTATGGCGTTGACGACGATTTGCAAAGGAACGAGTGTCGTCACGGAAACGGTTTTTGAAAACCGCTTCATGCATGTTGAAGAATTCAAACGTATGGGCGCCAAGATCCGCATCGAAGGGCGCAGCGCTATTGTCGAGGGCGTGCCCCACCTGCAGGGGGGACGCGTCAATGCGACAGATCTCCGCGCCGGTGCCGCCTTGGTCATGGCCGGACTCGTCGCTGAGGGGAAGACGGAAATCGGCTCACTCTATCATATTGACAGGGGTTATGACAATTTTGTGTTAAAATTGCAAAGGCTAGGTGCAGATATTGTCAGAATCAATAGCGACGAAGAATAAGAAAACTATACATGCCTTGTCGCCGTTGCGGTACTTGTCGCCTGCTTACTGGCTGGGAACGGACGTTGCCATCGATTTGGGGACGACAAATATTATCGTCTATGTAAAGAAACGCGGCGTTGTCGTCAATGAACCGTCCGTTATTGCCGTTGACACAACGGACTACCGGATTGTCGCCATCGGTCAGGAAGCCAAGGCGATGATCGGCAGATCGCCGCGCAATATTCGGGCCTATCATCCGCTGCAATACGGCGTCATTGCCGATTATGACGCAACGGAGTATATGCTGCGATATTATATCCGCAAGGCTATTGGCCGACAGCTTTTCTGCAAGCCGCGGATGATCATCTGCGTACCCTCGGGCGTTACTAATGTTGAACGCCGTGCCGTCATTGAAGCGGCTATTCAGGCGGGGGCCAGAAAGACTGTCGTCATGGAAGAGCCCCTGGCGGCGGCTCTCGGCGCCGGCCTTGATATTGCCGCTTCCAACGGCTCCATGGTGATCGATATGGGCGGCGGTACGACAGATGTGGCCGTTCTCAGTCTCAGCGGCATCGTTATCAGCGAGTCGCTGCGTATCGGCAGCCATACCTTTGATGAAGCGATCATCCATTATTTGGAAAAAATAAAGCATATTACAGTCGGCTACCATACGGCGGAAGAATTGAAGACGCTGATCGGCACGGCGTTGCCTGACGGCCGCAATCTGACGGCAGACGTGCGGGGCAGGAGTACGGAAACGGGTCTGCCCACGACTGTCGACATCGATTCACAGGAAATTCGCCTGGCCCTGCAGGAACCGATCGAACGGATTCTGCGGACAGTCGTATCCATTTTGGAAAAAACTCCGCCAGAACTGGCTGCCGACATTGCCGATCACGGCATTGTCCTGACTGGCGGCGGCATGCTCCTGGACGGGTTTGACCGGCTCATTTCCCGAACGACGGGGATGGCGGCATACCTCAGTGACGATCCGCTTTTGTGCGTCGTTAACGGCGCCGGCAAGGCCCTTTTGGAACTGGACCGGCTGAAGGACAGTTTTGAAGATTTACGATAGGAGGAAAAACAATGAAAAAAGAATATAAAGTATTGGCGGCGTTAGGGTTGGCAGGTTCTTTGTTCAGTGCGTCGGCGACGGCGGCCGATGTGCCGTATACATCCGTATTGAGTGGTAACGTCGTTTCCGTCACGCCTGTCGGTACAGCCGTTAAAGAAGGCGATGTTCTGGTGACGGTCGATTCCCTGGCAGGCCCCATGGCGGCGGCTCGCGCCAACGGCGACGGAACGGTGAAAAGCGTTCACGTGGCGGCAGGCGCTTCCGTCGAATCGGGCGCAGTTGTCGTCGTATTGGAAGAGAAATAAGCGGTGAACATGATGGGAAAACGGTTTCTTTCCGTATTGGCGGCTTGTGCGGCCGCCCTTTGCCTGAACGCTTTTTCAGCGCCCGGAACGGCAGCTGAAGAGTTCATGAATATACAAGACCTCGAACCGGGGATGACAGGCTATGCCAAGACCGTTGTTCACGGCAGGAAAATTGAGTCGTTTCCCGTAGAGATACTCGGTGTTATGAAGAACAGCGGGCCTTCGGGAGACCTGGTTCTGGCAAGGTTTTCCGGCGATTTGATGCAGGAAACCGGCGGGATCGCGCAGGGCATGAGCGGCAGTCCCGTGTACGTGAACGGCAAACTTGTCGGCGCCGTCGCTTACGGCTGGTCATTTACGAATTCCAAAGTCGGTATGATCACGCCGATTGCGGATATGGTGAAATTGTGGAATGTACCGACGAAGGAAGAAATCCGGCCTTTCAATGCGCGAGAAGCAGGACTGATACCGATAGCTACGCCGCTGATGGCTTCCGGGTTTGACGGGATTTCACTGGAGTGGATGAAGGGAAAGTTGGCGCAGTATCATTTCGTCCCCGTTAGTACGGCGACGGCTGCCGGCGATGAAACGGCGTGGCCCCTGGAGCCGGGCAGTTCCGTGGCGGCGGCTTTCGTCAACGGTGACATGAAGCTCGGCGCCATCGGCACCGTAACTTATGTTGACAGTGACCACATCGTCGCGTTCGGACACCCCTTTCTGAAGCGTGGCAGCATGGATTATTTCATGCATAATGCCTATATCTTTACGATCGTCAATAACCTGCAGAGTTCATTTAAATTAGGGTCCATCGGCTCGGAAGTCGGCTCGGTGCTGCAGGACCGCGGCGCCGGAATCGCCGGCGTCTGCAATCGGTTGGCGCCGGGTATCCCCGAATTCATTCGCGTACGGGACAACGACACCGATACGGAAAGTCTGCGGCACGTGAAACTCATTGAAGACAATGAACTGACGCCTGTCCTGGCGGCGACAACCGTATATAACACGGTGAATAAGACGATTGATCGCAACGGCGGCGGCACGGCGTCGCTGACGTATACGATCCGTTCCGCCGAAGGCAGGGACAAGGATATTACGCGTCACAATATGTATTATTCCGAAGATAACATTAATGAGAAAAGCATCGATGAATTATATACCGTATTGGATATACTGAAACACAATGAATTCATCGACTATCCCGTTCTGGACATAGACATGAAGGTCGATATTACGCAGGCCAGAAAATCGGCGCGTATTATTGACGCGACAGCCGGTCCCGTCGTCGTCAGTCCCGGTGATACGGTTTATTTCAAGGTGACGCTCCACCCTTTCCGCGGTGAAGACGAGATCAGGGAAATGACCTTTACCGTGCCGAAAGACCAGCCGAAAGGGGACATGATTCTGGAAATTCGCGGCGGCGGCGTCGTACCGTTGCCGTACCTGATCGAAAAACAGCGGTATAATCTGACGGACGAGATTATTGAACGGCTTCGCCATTACAAGAATTTTGCTGATTTGAAAAAGGAAATTGAAACGGAAGACGCCAATAACGACTTGGTTATCGAAATCCTCGAAAGAAACGTCAGCATGATCAATGACAATAAGAAGACCGCTCCGAAAGTAAAAATTCAGGGAAAAGAGCAGGGTGATGCAGCGAAAGATATGCTCAAGCCTCATAAACAGTTGCTAGGTGACGAAAAAGCCAAGGACGCCAAGGCGCGCCTGGCGACGCCGTATATCGTCAAGGGAGACGGGCAGCTGACGATCAAAGTCGTCGGCACGAAGGAACGGGACGCCATACTGAAGAAGAACCACAAACTGCAACAAGGCAAAGCCCTGATCAGTGAAGAGGAAAAGGCCGACGGAGAAATGCAGTCGGCTACTGCCGGTATTGCATCCGATGAAGCCGGCGACGATGCGGGCGGCGATAATTCCGACGCCAGGCGCAATGCCAGGCTGAAGACGATTTTTGATGCGGCTGAATAAAAAAAATCCTTTCTTTAGAAAGGAATTTTTTTGAAAAGAAAGGGAAAAAGAGCTTGAAAGGCTCCTTTTTAATTGATATTTATGCCCTGTCATGATATCATCTAACGTGAGGAAACTGAGGCTGGTATTTAAGTTTCCTCACAGTTTTCTAACAATTGACGCGCCTTGTTTTACAGGGTCCGCCAATAATGGTATAGTTAGGTGTATTAATATGTAATGAGGAGGCGTGTTCGTGCAGGTTTTACTGGAGAAAATAGGACGGTTTACGCTGCATGTTTTCGCGCAAGTAGGCGTTCTCACCATGCTTTTTGTGGAGACCTTGCGGCAGCTGCCGAAAATCCGGCGCTCGCTGACTGTCGCGCAAATGGCTCATTTAGGCGTCAATTCCCTGCCGATCGTCAGCCTGACCCTGCTGTTTGCAGGGATGGTCATGACGCTGCAGATCGTCGATATTCTGCTCCGCTACGGCGCCCAGTCGACGTTGGGCGGTATCATGTCCGTGGCCATGGGGCGCGAATTGGGACCGATACTGACCGGCGTTGTCGTAGCCGGACGGGTCGGTGCGGCTATGACGGCCGAAATCGGTACGATGAAGGTCACGGAGCAGATTGACGCGCTCCGTTGTATGGCGACGAATCCGATTTCCTATCTCGTCGTTCCCCGTTTTGCCGCTTGCGTGATCATGGTACCGATTCTTACTTTTTACGGGTATCTCATCGGTACGGGCGGCGGCTATGCCGTTGCTATCGTCAGTGCCGGATTGAGTCACTTTACCTATATTAATTCGATCGAATTATTCACCAAAGTCAGCGATATCGCTTTCGGCATGATCAAGGCCATGTTTTTCGGCGGCATTATTTCCCTCGTTGCCTGTTATGAGGGAATGCACGCCAGAAGCGGCGCCGAAGGGGTCGGAGAGGCGACGACGCGGTCTGTCGTGACGTCGATAATCTTTATTTTCATTTGCAATTATTTATTGTCCATTATTTTGTATTAGGAGAAGCTATGATACGTCTTCAGGATGTGACCGTCGCTTACGGCGAAAACGTCATCTTGAATCATATTGACCTGGACATTCGTGATGGCGAAACCCTGGCCATACTCGGCGCCAGCGGTTCCGGCAAGAGCACGATCCTGCGGCTCATCATCGGCCTGCAAAAACCGAACAGCGGTTCCGTGTGGATTGATGGGCAGGATATTACGTCCTATAATGAGGATGAGCTGGATAAGGTGCGGATGCGGATGGGCATGGTCTTTCAATATTCAGCCCTTTTCGATTCCCTGTCCGTCGGTGAGAACGTCGCCTTCGGGCTGCGGCAGCACCGCCGTTTGCCGGAAGCGGAAGTGCAGGCCGTGGTCAGGGAAAAGCTGCACCTCGTCGGGTTGGACGGCATTGAACAGATGATGCCGAACGATCTTTCCGGCGGCATGAAGAAGCGCGTCAGTCTGGCTCGGGCGATTGCCTTGGAGCCGCAGGTTATCCTGTATGACGAACCGACGGCGGGACTTGATCCGTTGCGTTGCCGGGATATTAACCAACTGATCGTCGATACGCAGCGGCACCTGCACACGACATCCGTCCTGGTCACACATGACATGGAGTCGGCTTTTTATGTGGCAGACCGGATGGCGCTGCTCGTTGACGGTACCTTCCGCTTGATCGCAGCGAAAGACGAATTTCAGCATACAAAGAACAGGGATGTACAACTGTTTATTCATGGCGGCGTACTTCCTGAAGAAGGAGAGAGAGCCATATGAATTGGAGTGCAGAAGCGAAAGTCGGCCTGGTCACTATCGTCGGCGTTTTGCTGTTTACCTTTGTCGTTGTTTCTCTGGCGCATACGGAGGTTTTCGGAAAACCGGGCTATCCGCTGCATATCCTGTTCAAGGATGCCAACGGGCTGCATCCGGGAAACTCCGTTCGCTATGTCGGCGTCAATGTCGGGAAAGTGGAGAGCGTGACGCCGTCGAAGGATGGTGTCGACGTCAGGATCAAGTTGAATAAGGGAACGGAAATTCCCCGCGATTCGAAAGCGTCGATTACGACGGACGGTCTTTTAGGGGAAAAGATCGTTTCCATCACAGCCGGTGAAGATCGTGAAAATCTGGCGGCAGAAGGCGACTATTTGAGCGGCAGTGATGCCAAGACTGTCAACGATATGATGAAGAGCGCCGATAAATTGCTGACTAACGTCAATCTGATGATGCGTAATGTCAATACGGTTATTGGCGATGAAAAGACGCAGGCCGCCATGCGCGGCTCTCTGCAGAATCTGGAAGCGCTGACAGGCAACGCCAACGGCATGATGGAAGCAAATGCCGGTAATGTGCAGCAAATGACGGCCAATATGGCCGCCATGACGACGGCGCTGAACGAGTCGGTGCAGCGTCTGGACGGTGACGGCTCCCTGTCCGATAATATGCGGGCCACTGTGGGGAATATCAAATCCATATCCGGCCGTTTTGAAAACATAGCCCGTTCCATGGAGAGTATTGCAACGGATCCGCAAAGCAGTGCCGATATCAAGACGACGCTCCGCAATACGGCGCAGATATCGGACAAGGTCAACCATTTTTTCGGCGGTAAAGGCGACATCAAAATGGACGGCGATGTGGGCCTGTTATATAACGATACGAAAAATGAAAGCCGTGGTCACGTAAATTTTAAGGTGTACCGCGGCAATACATTCGCTCTGCTGGGAGCTGAAAATATTGGCGGCGGTACGGGGCTGGATTTGCAATATGGGCGGCGAAGCCGTTTTTTTGACAGTCGTATCGGCCTGATCAACGGTGATCTCGGCGGCGGCTTGGATTTCTTTGTCGATAAACCGTTCCGCTTGTCTTTGGAAGGATATAATCCTGATGACTGGCGGTATCGGCTGAAAGCGCAGTTCCGCCTGACTTCGAATATGTATCTTTTCGGCCAGTTTACGCGGCCCATGGACCGCAGTGACGGCGGCAATTATTACGGTATCAATTATGTCTTTTAAACAAAGACGGTCAGTTATTATATAGAACATGTGGGGGGACCCTGAATGAACAAGCATTTGTATACACGTATTTTGACGGCAATGGTGATTACTTCCATCGGTGCGGCTGCATCTGCGGCGGCGCCCGTTCAGCCTGTCGCCTTGGAACAGTCGGTAACGGCCAATACGCAGGTTGCCGCCGGTCAGGCCGATCAAGCGGTGCGGCAGGCAGCGGCGGCGAAGCTCATTGCTGAGAGAAACGCCGATGTACCGCCTGCTTTACGGGAAGAACTGGCGCAAAAAATTCAGCAAGATATGCAGAAGCTGGCAGCCAAAGCGGCGAAGCAGAAAGAAGCCGATCCGGTCATCGTCGTAGGGCACGTAGCTTCGAACCAGGCTGTCGAATTGAACCTGCCGAAGACCGTGCAAATGGCTCTCGATTATAATCGCGATATCAAAATGGCGCATTATAGTTTGAAGTCGGCCGAATACGCCATTGATGAAGCCCGGGCCAGTAAAATGCCGCAACTGGATTATACATGGAGCAGCAGCCGTTCAGGCGGCGCATCGACCAATCCCGTTAATCAGTTTACCAACGGATTGTCCTTGACGCTTCCGCTCTACACAGGCGGCAAAGCGGAAGGGAATATTGCCGTTGCTCAATTGAGCAAGACTTCGGCGCAGGAAGAAATTCTGCGCGTCGAACAGGCGACAAAGCTGAATGCCATTTCCGCCTATTACGGTCTGCTGGCGTACGAAGAATTGCAGGACGTGTACGACGAATCGGTGACCAATTTACAGGGGCATGTTGATAACGTATCGGCCCGTTATAACGTAGGTACCGTTGCCAAGGTAGACGTGCTTTCCTCCGATGTGTCCCTGGCCAATGCCAAGACGGACGCCGTAACGGCTGCCAATAACGTGGCCAACGCCGAAGCCAGCTTGAATAATATTCTGGGGCTGCCGGTGCAGACTAAGTTGGTTTTGGCCGATCACCGCCTGCCCTTCAATGAATACACGATATCGCTGGAAGAGGCGATCGATTATGCCATGAAGTATCGTCCTGACGTATTGCAGGCCGGTTTGGCCGTGCAGGAAGCGGAAGAGGCGATCGGCATTGCCGAAGCCGGTCATCGTCCGACAGTCAGTATCGGCGCTTCCAACGGTTGGAAAGATACGTCCTTTCCCGGTTGGGATAATCGCGACTGGGCCATTACGGGCGGCGTTTCGTACAGCCTGTACGACGGCGGCGCTACGAACGCCAAGATCAAGGAAGCGAAGCAATCGTTGCTGACAGCAAGGGAAAATGAGCAAAAAGTGCGTGAATCCGTACAGCTTGAAGTGAAGAAAGCTTACTTGAATATCCGCAGCGCGGCGCAGAAAGTGGAAGCGACACAGACCGTTATCAATCAGGCTGAAGAAAACTTCAAGATTCAATCTGTCCGCTATCAGGCCGGCGTCGGCATCAATCTGGATGTCCTCGATGCGCAGCTCAGCCTGAATGAAGCGAGAACCAATAACATCCAGGCGTTGTATGATTATAATGTCGGAATCGCCACGTTGGAACAGGCTATGGGGGTAGATGTCCGTTCCGGCGTCGTCATTCCGTCCGGCACGATAAATACGGTTGTTCAGTAGCGGCAGGCATTGCCGCTCAACTACAGGGGGAGAGAATTGTGATGATGCAATTCTCTCTTTGTGTTGTCTTTACAGGCAGGAGAGGTAACGGATGAAACGACAATGGATCGTACCGGTCATAGCCGCCATATGCGTACTCTTTGTTGCGGCCTTTACAGCAGGGAGAGGGCTGTGGCTGCCTCAGGTGACCGCATTGGTGCAAAAAACTGCAAATGAAAGTATAAACGGTACGGTATCGTTTGCCGGCTTGGATGTTTCTCTTACCGGTCATGTCATCGTCCGGGAGCCTGTAGTGAAAGATCGGCAGGGACACATTACGGCGGAAGCGCAGTCTGTCGACATTACGCTGAATCCACTGCAGCTGCTGCGGCGCAGTCAAACGGCGGCGATCGTCGATACTGTCGACATCAACGGCGCCGTCGTCCATCTTTGGCAAAATGATCGGACTCAGGCGTGGAATATAGAATCGTTGGTTAAGCCGAACCGGGATCAGACCGATTCCGGTTTTCGCGGTACCGTTAACGTTCATGACGGAACCGTGCGCGTGCAGCTTCCCGATTATTCCGTTTTCATCGGCACGAAAATCGAGGGAGCCGTTTCCTTCAGCGATTATCCGGGCCTTGCTGCCGATGCGACGTTCCTGGCAGATGATCAAAAGATATCGCTGTCCGGGCACTATCGGTCGAAACGGCAGTTCGATCTGACCGTGAATGGGGAGGCCCTTGAACTGAAGAGGCTCATGCCTTTTATGCCGGCAACGATTGCCGTCAAGATCACGGCAGGCAGGGCGGAACGGATTCGGCTGCGTGCCGTGCAGAGTCATAACGGGTTGTCGTTGAGCGGGCAGGCCGATCTCAAGGACGGAGCGGCGCAGGCTTACGGCTGCGAACTGTCGGAACTGTCCGGACGGCTGCAGCTGGACGGACGCGACGTTATTCTGAAACAGCTTACAGGCGCTGTTAACGGTCAGTCCGTTACCGTCGGCGGCGTCATCAAAACGGATACGGGCGCGCCTGTCTTCAATCTGGATATTACGGCGCCGCAGCTCTCGGCAGATGCCTTTCGCAGTTTTTTGGCCGATTTGCCGTTAAGCGGTACGGCCGGGTTTACGGGAACCGTTTGGGGAACAGTCGATAACTTGCGTTTAGAGGGAAATGTGACGCTGCATGACGCTTCTTATGACGGCCTTTTGATTGAACATGCCGGCGCCGTTGTCCGGTATGACGGACAGCGCGGCAGTCTGGATGATCTGCACGCTGCCGTAGCCGGCGGAACGGTCAGCGGCAGCGGCACATATGACAAAGAAACGGGCGCTGTCGCAGTGACGGCGCATGCCGATTCCGTCGATTTGAGCCGAATCCCGCAGCTTCCGGTTTCCTTGCTCGGCGTCGTCTCCGGTGACGTGACTCTTGCCGGCAACCTTAACGATTTGCCGGGCTTGACTGCCAGGGGATCCCTATCGGCCGGGGCGTTGTCGTACGACGGCATAGAAGTCGATTCGGCAGCAGGTGATGTTTTTTATCAAGATGGCGTTATTACGTTGCAAAACGGTACGGCTGCCGTCGGCGACGGCGTCATTCATGCAGATGGCGCTTATCATCTGGCGAACGGTGACGGAGCCGCTTCCTTTACGGCGGAGAAGGTTCCTTTAGCCATTTTCGCTTCTTATTTGGGAACGCCGCTGAGCGGCACCGTTTCGGCGGCAGGGCATATTTCCGGCAGCGAACCTCGTTGGGACGTTGTCTTTACGGCGTCTTCCGGTGAGGCGGCGGGAATGCCCTTTGATAGGCTTGAAGGTTCTTTACTGGGGACGGGAACTGCCGTTACGATTCCGCAAGTAGCGTGGTATTATCAGGACGGCAGTCATCAAGCGTCCGGTACGGCGGATCTTGGCAGCCGGCGCCTTGACCTTACGGTACAGACGAAGCACATGCGTCTCGAACGGCTTCTGCCGGCTATCGGCAAAGCGGATCTGCCGCTTACCGGCTGGCTCGATAATACGCTGACCGTCAGCGGTACCGTTGATGACCCGCAGGTCGCGGGGGCGGTGGAACTGACCGACGGTTCGGCAGCAGGTTTTCTGTATCAGCAGGTACGCGCCGATTATCGTTACGCCAACGGGGTACTTCTGGTTCAGAACGGGATGATTTCCGCTTACGATGCCGTACTGAACGTGGCTGGATCGATCGGCGACGCGCTGGATATCCGGATTTCGGGAAATAACCTGGACGTATCGCGGCTCATGCCGCAAGAGGGACCCAAACGGTCAGGGATTCTTGCGGTCGAAGGGCACATCGGCGGTACGCCTGCTGCTCCTGTAGGTTCGGGCACGATTCGTGCCGACCGGTTGGTCATCAACGATATACCCATTACGGATGTGAGCGGCGATATCGGCTATTTCGGCGGAATTCTGCGTTTGACAAATTTCCATTTTAAACAAAATAACGGTGTTTATGAAGCCAATCTCAGCCATAATCCCGCTACCGGCTGGATCATGGCAAGAGCTTCCGTAACGGGCGGTGAACTGGCCGACCTGATCGGTCTGACCACGTTGCCGTTGACGAAGGTCAGCGGTAAATTAGACGGCAAGATAGCGCTCGACGGAACTGTCGACGCGCCGCAGGTCAAGGTTACGGGAACGATCAGCGGCGGCGTCATGGACGGGTATGCCGTCGCTCCCGCCGATATCAATGTCACCTACGCGGATGATACGCTGCAGATCAATGCGCTGACCCTTTCCGTCAGCGGCGGCGGTTTATTGGCCGCCAGAGGAACGTACGCTATGCATGGCCCCGTTTCCATGCAGATAGCCGGTAAGAATTTTCCGTCCCGTATTTTATTGGATGTCTTGGGAAAAGATACTGTTCCCGTCGATACAACGCTCGATTTTGCCGTTGTGCTCAGCGGTACGGGCGACGCTCCCGATGCCGATATTTCGGCACTTTTGCAAGGCGGTACGATCAACGGCATTTCCTTTACGGAAGCGGCGGGACTGATGAACGTCAAAAACGGCGTGATCGATCTTCACCAGGCCTATATTGCGCGGGACCCGTATCGTGTCAGCGCCTCCGGAAAGATTCCCTTGGCGGCGATCAAAGGGGACGGCGCCGATCAATCTGTCGATTTGAATATTAAATTGGATCATGCCGGCTTGGATGCATTGACCTTTTTGACGCCGTTAGTCGAGACTGCCGACGGACCGATGGAAGGGCAGCTGCATTTGACGGGTAATCTTCTTGCACCGCAAATTAACGGGGCCGTTACGGTTAAAAACGGTTCGGTGAAAATCAAGGGCGTGGCGGATCCCCTGGAAAATATAAGTGCCGATATTCTTTTTAACGGAACGACGGCGACCGTTTCCAGCCACGGTACGATGGACAAGAGCGGAAAGGCCGACAAGGGATTTTATGACCTGAAAGGCCAGGTCGGTTGGGACGGTCCGGTTTTGACGAAGTACGAAGGAACGCTGCTGTTCAATCAGCTTCAGTTGGACAGCGATTATTATAAAGGGCCCCTTAACGGTGAATTGTCGATTACAGCGGGCGAAGCTTTGCCGAAGTTAAGCGGTACCGTTACGGTGGAAAATACGAAACTGGATATTCCGCTGAATTTCGCGTCGGGAAACAGCGCCGTCGACATGGAACTCGATCTTTCCGTCACGGCCGGAAAGAATGTCCGTTTCTATCATTCCGGCTTGTATGACCTGTTAGTTGACGGTTCCGTTCATTTCGGCGGGACATTGTCGAATCCCGTTCCGTCCGGGCATTTTGACGTGCAGAGGGGGAACATCCATTGCTTGGATACGGATTTCCGTTTGACCAAAGGCCGCGCCGAATTTACGCAAGAAGGAACGTTGTTGCCGTACATCAATGTCGAAGCTTTCAGCCGCGTCAGTCACTATCGGATCTTTCTGACCCTGCGCGGCATGGCCGACGCCATGGACCTGATTTTGCGGTCCGATCCGCCGCTGACCAAGCAGCAGATCATCTCCTTGATTACGTTGCATAACGGCAACGGTCATAACAGCTCTTTGGACAAAGAAGATCTGTCGGGCCTGCTGGGAACGGGGCTGCGTATGACGCTGAACAGTCTGGGAATTACGGAGGGATTGAAAAACGCCCTCAAGCTGGATATGCTTACGGTTACGACAGGGTCGCTGGATCTTAACGAGAAGAATGCAAAAGTCGGTGAAAATTATTACAATATTGAAATGGGAAAATACTTATTTAACGATTTCATGATAACTGCGGCTTTCGGCTTGAATCATAATGACAACCGTGTCGGTTTGCAGTATGATTTAGGGAGCATGTTCAGTATCAATGCCTGGAAGTCTGAAGATAACGCTTTTATCGGCGGTATGTACCGCTACACGTTTTAACTGGGAGGCCGAATCCTTGCTGAATGCGTATATGGAGGAACTGCGAAAAATTTCATTATTGCCGGCAGCGGAAGAAAGGGCGCTTTGGATCGCTTATAAAGATCGGTCTGACGCGGCGGCACGGCGTTGTCTTATCGAGCACTATCAACCCCTTGTTTTCAGAGAGGCTATGCGTTGGCACCTCTCTGCCGACGTATTGGCAGATGCGCTGCAGGAAGGTACGTTGGGACTGATTGAGGCGGTGGAACGCTATGACTATCGGCGCGGCGTCGCTTTTTCCGTTTTTGCCGTGCATCGTATTCGCGGTGAGATCATTGATTTTCTGAACCGCGAAGGAAAGGGAAAGGCCGCCTTATCTATTGATGAACCCGATGAAAATGGCATCACACTGGCCGAATTGCTTTCCGACGGCAGTGAAGATTTGGCCGATCAGACCGGCAGAAAACTATTGTTTGAACATGTTTCGGCCATGCTGCCGCGATTGCCGGAAAAAGAAAAATTGGTCGTCGAAGGCGTTTATCTTCATGATCGGCAGCAAAAGCGGCTGGCAGAAGATCTGGACGTCAGTCTGCCGTATATCTATCGCTTGCAGAAACGGGGCATACGGCGTGTGCGCGGTATGCTGAGCCGTTTTATTCATGAAAGCAAAAATGATGAGTAAAATGATGAAAAATTGATATTTCGGAAAGATATTCAGTGGAAATGTACGATAACTCCGAATATTAACTTGTTGACAGTTGTTTTAAATCGCCCTGCCTTTCGGGATATTATGAACATGTTGAAAGGAGAGTAAGAGCATATGAGCAAGGCAGACAGCGACAAGGCGACGCGCGTCCGATCGGCAAAAGAATGGCTGGAAAAAGCGGAACGCTCTTTCAACGATCAGTCCGATATCAAAGGGGAACTGAGTTTACTTTTGGCCGAAGCGGAAATGAAAAACTTGCGCAAAAATCATGGTGCAGGTCAGAAAGTATTGCGCTTGGGGGCTTTTGGCACGGCGCTTTTCCTTGTTGCGGCTTTTTTCTACCTCTGGCCGGCGCGCGCGCCGGTTCCGGCCGTACCGCCGCCTGCGGTGCAGTCGGCGAGTGTGGAAAGTGCGGCGGCACGGACGATAAAGAAAGAGTCTGCTCCTGTTCAACCTGCCCCTTTGCCGGTAGCGGTTCCGCAGCCGCCGCCTCAGGAATCGGAGCCGGTAATTGACGAAAGGGAGACTGTTCCGGCAACCGCTACTGCCGTTACGGCAAATTCGGTAGCTGAACAACATAGTAATGAGAGTGCCGGTCAGGCGGTTCTTACGGACCGGCAAGTGGAAGAAGCGGTACAAGCAGGTCGGCATACACTGCGCAGTACACAGAAAAAATAGGTAACGGAGGCGTATTTATGAATACACAGAAGAAAAAACTTCTGACGACAATGATTTTGAGCGCAATGATAACTTGTCCCGTATGGGCCGAAACAAGCGACGCCGGTACGACGGGATATGAGCCCTTTGCAGAAGGGCAGAACACGACGGTAAAGGCGGCGGCTCCGCTCCAGGAAAATGAACGGGCAGCTGTCAATGCGACGGTTATGGAAAAGACGGATGCTACGGCGACGGCCGCGATGGCAGGTGCGCAATCGGGGCTGACCGGCTACGAAACGCCGGAAGAATTGGCGGCTATCCAAAACGGCAGCGCCGTTCCCGCGGCGGCGACGACGCCTGCCGCAAGCTCCGCCGCAACGCCTGCGGTAACGACGCCTGCGGCAACCGCCAACACCGGGCTGACCGGTTACGAAACGCCGGAAGAAATCGCCGCCAGACAAAATGGCGCCACTGCTGCGGCCGCACCGGCTGAGGAGATAGCTCCGCAGCAGGCTCCGGCAGAAACGGCGACCGAAGAAAATACGGCTGCCGGTGTGTTGGCTGAACCGCCTAAGGGCGCCGTACCCTATATCGGCGGGTTAGGCGAAGTGCAAGTCGATTCTTCTCTGCCCAAGTACCCGATAGCGATACTTTCACAGGCGCAGGAAGCGGCGTTACCTTACGGCAATTTGGTCAGCGATACGGCGATGGCGCCGTATGTCGGCAAGGTTGCCGCATCCGTGGCAATCAGCCCGCTGCCGGATCAGGCGATCGGCGAAAAAATAAAGCCGCGCCTGGCTATGCGTGCCGGTGATACGATCGATTTGAATTATTTGCGCCACGACTTGAATGTCATCGGTTCAACGGGGCTGTTTTCCGCTGTCGTGCCGCAAGTCGCGGAAATACCGGAAGGCGTTGCGCTGACCTATGCCGTGCAGATGAATCCTATCGTTCACGGCATTGAAATCAAGGGGAATGAATCGATCAAAACGGAAGATCTGATGAAGGCGATTCATGTGCAGCCGGAGACCGTTCTGAATTCGACGATTCTCAGCAAGGATGTATATGAAATCAATACGATGTTGGCCAATTCCGGGTATTTGATGAGCCACATTGATTCCGTTCATATCGACGATCAAGGTATCCTGCACATTGATATGACAGAAGGTCATCTGGAAGATGTCATTGTCAGAGGCAATACGAAAACGAAGACACGTGTCATTACGCGGGAAATGCGCATGAAGAAAGGCGACGTGTTTAATAAGGCTCAGGCCAGCCGCAGCGTGCAGCGGATTTATAATACCGGCTATTTTGAAGACGTCAACGTTCGTCTCCTGCCGGGGCGTAAAAATCAAAATGACGTCATCATGGAAATCGACGTGGCCGAACAGAAAACGGGTACCGTTACTATCGGTGCGGGCTATTCCCAGTCAGACGGTCTGGTCGGCATTCTCGGCTTGAGTGAAACGAATCTGCGCGGTACAGGCGATAAGGCGAATATCAACTGGGAGTTCGGCGGCCATACGCATTCCAAATATAATTATACTTTCGGCTATACGCATCCGTGGCTTAACGATCACGGCGATTCCATCGGATTCAATATCTTCAACCGTGAAGGAGAGTACGAAGATTACGATGAAAAGGGGAATTCCGTATCCCAGTATGATAAGAAAACGTCAGGCTTCAATATCACTTACGGCCGTGTCCGCAGTGAATATGTCAGCGATTTTGTAACGGCAGAGTCGAAAAAGACGGAATATACAGGCTGGGAAGGCAGCGGTTATGACTATAATCAGAACCATGGTGGTGATTATAATTTTAAAACCGATGGCTATCTTAAACATAACTTCGGCCGCACGAACAGTCTTTCGTGGTCCCATGTCTATGACAACCGCGATAACGTTTATGACCCGACGTCAGGCAAGCGCCTGTCCTTTACGACGACCTGGGCCGGGCACGGCCTGGGCGGCGACTTTGATTACTATAAGTTCCTTGCCGAAGAACGACTCTATTATAAAGTCGGCAGGTCCCAGGTCATTGCTGTCCGCCTGATGGGCGGGATCGCAGACGGCGATATGCCGTATAATGATCTCTTCACCTTGGGCGGCGCCGATACGCTGCGCGGTTATGAAGACGATGAATTCCGCGGCAATAAGATGTATGCCGCGACGATCGAGTACCGGTACCCCATCGTCAAGAAGGTGCAAGGCGTCGTATTTGCCGATGCCGGTTCGGCATGGGGCGGCACGGAAAATATTCCGTGGTACCATGAAAACAAAGGGATCCATTATTCCGGCGGTATCGGTTTCCGGGTCACGACGCCGATCGGGCCGATCCGTCTCGATTACGGTGTAGGTTCTGAAGGCGGCAAGTTCCACTTCAGCTTCGGCGGCAAGTTCTAGGTTGCCCTATGAAACGGCATATACTACGGTGTGTCTTTCTGTTCTTGGTGATGCTGTTCAGCGGCGCCGGCTTGGCTGCCGCCACTGCCGTGACAGCCGTCGACGTTCGCCTTTCCTCTACGGGAGAGGCGATTCCGCCGTTGGTCGAAAAGCGCATTGCAGCGAGTATTCAGACGATTGGGCGGCATGTGTTTGTCGGCCAGGATGATGGCGTCATAGCGGATCAGCAAGAGCAATACAGACGCACAGTCAATGATATTGTCAATCGTGTCCTCATCGGGTATACCGTTGAGGACATCCGTATTGCTCCGGGACGGGAGACGGTATTAGAAGTGCAGATCCGTCCTTGGGGCGAAACGATTCATGCAGTTCATACGAATTTCGATTTCGGTTCTTTGCCGGCGATGGGAAGAGAGTTGGCGCTGCGTGATCTGCAAGGTGCTGACACCTTCATCGAACAACTGCTGATCGGCTTGCCTGTCGATGCCCTGGACTGGGCCGGCGGCGCGGCGAAAAGCGTACTGGAACAAGAATTGGAAACGATGCTTCCGGAGTTTTATCCGCGCATCATCATCACGCCCGGAGAAGAAGCGACCGTTGCCGTTTATTTTTTGCCGAAGCTGCCTGTTGTACGCAACGTTTATGTTGATCTTGAAGCGGAAAATTTGCCGAAAATTATTTTTCTCAACGCGCGGCAACAGACGGAACGCCGTTATGGCGGATTAGCCGGACTGCCTGTCGCCTTCGTACAGCGCCATGCCGGTGATGTGCAGGAGGATTTGCGGAAAACACTGGCATCGCAATGGGTTATCCGCAAGTATAAGCTCCGCGTTTTGCCGACTGTCGAGATGGGTGAAAACATGCGAATCCATCTTCGTTCAGAAACGGATTTTTATGATATCCAGGCGGCTGCGTACATTGATGTGAACCGCCGTGAAGGAGACGGCTACAAGGGTGATGAGAACACGGTACTGAAAGCGCATTTCGGCCGCAAGCTCGGGGTCCATCACGAATTTTACGGTGAAGTGGAATTCAAGCCTTCGGCGCTGACGTGGAATTTCATTCCCGGTTATTTTTATCGCAGCGGGTCTTTCCGTGCCGGTTACCAGTATGAAACGGAAGACGGCAGTCATCATCTCTGGCTGCGGCAAGAATTGAACCGGCGGTTTTACGGCAGGTATGACCACGATTTGACGCACCACGATAATGAATTCGCACTGGGATATAAGATCCACGATTATATCGGCTTGGAATATGTCGTTGCCGACCATGATCAGTGGCTTCGTGTGATTGGTTATTTATAATTTTTTGAATAAAAGGAGAACAACAATTATGATGTCAGAAATGGGTAAGAAAAAAAATGTTAAAATATTTTCTGCTGCCGTAGCGTTTATTTTTGTCTTGAGCGTTGCCGCAATCGCCATCATGCAGACCGGAAATCCCGTCAATGCCGCGCCGTCGAGCAATATCGGTGTTGTTGATATGAGCAAAGTATTTTCTCCGGACAGCGAAGATTTGGCGAACGCACAAAAACAATATCAGGCGGCTTCACAGGAAATGCAGCAGAAATTTGAAAGTCAGTCCGCCAATATGACTGATGAACAGAAACAGCAGCTTTATTTGCAGATGCAACAGGAAATGTCACAGAAACAGGAAGAAATTCAAAAGGGGCTGCAGGATAAGGTTGACAGCGCCGTCAGTGATGTTGCCAATACGAAGAGCCTGAGCCTCGTCGTCGATAAACGCGTCGTTCTTTACGGCGGGACGGATATTACGGAACAGGTAGCCAAAAAATTGAGCGGTTCTTCTTCGCAGTAAGCAAGGCGATCGTATGAGACGGAAATATGCAGTTGTTCTGGGCGTATTGATCATTGCGGCTATCGTTGCTGCCGGTATTTGGTATTCGTATGCTCGCGGCGCGGTTTCTTCCAAAGCGACCGCTTCTTCCGCACAGGGCCTTACGTATGCATACGTTGACCTGGAGCATGTCGTTATGAGCCATCCGCGCTACAGTACGTATCATCGCCTGGAGATGGAATATAATTCGCTGTTGGCACAGTATCGCTTTGAGCAGTGGAATTATTCGCGGCAGGCTTCGTTGGCCGATAAAGCGCTGGATAAATTTGCGCTTACCGACGGACTGGCCGGCGCCGCCTTAGATCAGGAGCTGCAGGCCAAAGTGGCAATTAAACAGACTGAACTGAATGACCGTTTACAGCGTCGTTATGAGGAACTGATGAAGGCTCACCGGAAAAACGGGCCGTTATTAACGGAAGAAGAGAATTTGCGCGTCGTTAATTTGCAGTTGAAATTACAGACGGCTTCTCTTACTGCGGCAGAGCGGCAGGCGGTTCAGACGGAATTGCAGGGATTGCTGCAAAAAAGCGACAAGACGAGCGCTGATGCGGCGGTGCCGGAAGACGTGACGACGGCGATGGCGGCAGAGAAGGAAAAAGCCGCTGCGGAGCTGACGGCCTATGCCGAAGATGTAAAGAAAGAATTGCAACAGCGCCGTGACGACGGTCACGAACTTTTTGCCGCGCAGATGGGAGCCTTGGGCGAGCGGCTGGATCCGTCTGTTTGGAACAATGAGTGGAAGGAAAAGTTGGAAGCTAAAGAAGGGGAAATGAAGGCGGAAAAAGAGGCCATCATGACCGATATCCGTGAAAAAGCGGCCGCCGTTGCCGAAGAGCAGGGGATTGATATGGTTTTCAGCGAATACTTAGGCACCGGCACGGCGTTGGATATAACGGATGACATTATTGCCAGACTGGCATAACAGGAGGCTTATTGATGAAGAAATCAGGAAAACGATTAGCGGCGGCAGCACTTTTCATGCTGACGACAGCATTGTTGTCAGGTTGCGGCGGTGAAGATAAAGTCGGTGTCGTCGACATGACGCGGGTACAAAAGGAAGCGCCTATTGTTCAGCAATATAAGCAGAAGACCGATGAAAAACGGGAAGCTGCCAATAAAGAGCTGCAGGAAGCGCAACAATCCATGTCGGCAGAGGATTTTCAGAAAAAGGAACAGCAAGTCAAGCAGGAATTAAATATTTATGCTGCCAGCATGCAGCGTCAATTTTTATCGGATATGCAAAGCAAACTCGGTGATATTGCCAAGGAAAAAAATGTCGGTATCGTTGTCGTGAAGTCTGCCGTTCCGCAAGGCGGTATCGATGTGACGGACGATTTGATCGCGAAGATGAAGTAAAAAGGAGTTGTACATCGTGAAAAAAACAGTACGCGAATTGGCACAATTACTGAATGGATCCGTTGTTGGCGATGAAACCAGGGAAGTCAGTGATGTAAAGGGACTGGCAGAGGCCGGCGTAAGCGACGTCACCTTTGCCGTCGATCCCTATACGGAATATTTGCCGCAGGTTCATGCCGGCGTTATTATCGTCGAAAAAGAAGTGCCTGCCGGCGACAATACGCTGATCGTCGTTGCTAATCCCCGCTTGGCTTTTTCGCAGCTCCTCGTGCTTTTTCATCCGCGTCAATCCGTTGTTGAAGGGATTCATCCGACGGCCGTTATCGGCGAAGATACGCAGCTTGGCAGCGGTACTGCCGTAATGGCTTATGCCGTTATCGGCAAAAATGTACAGATCGGCGCCGATTGCACGATATATCCCTTTGTCTTTATTGGCGATCAGGTAACGATCGGCAGCGGTTCCACTATTTATCCCGGCGCCGTTATTCATGAAAACAGTGTTCTCGGCGAACGGGCCGTTATTCGGGCTCATGCCGTTATCGGCGGAGAAGGGTTCGGGTTCGCGACGAACGAAGGCAAACATACACGGATTCCTCAGATCGGGAATGTAGCTATCGGTGACGATGTGGAAATCGGAGCCTGTACGACGATCGATAACGCCACGTTGGGGAGTACCAAAATCGGCAGCGGTACAAAAATCGATAATCTCGTCCATTTGGGGCATAATGTCGAAATCGGTGAAGATTGTTTTCTCATTGCGCAGACCGGGATCGCCGGCAGCACGAAGGCGGGGAACCATGTCATTTTCGCCGGACAGACAGGCTGTACCGGTCATGTTACCATCGGCGACAACGCCGTCTTTGCCGGTAAATCGGGCATTGTCGGCAATATCAAGGCGAATACGGTCAACGCCGGTTTTCCGGCACGTCCTCATATTGAATGGAGCCGGATGCAAGTCCACTTAAAGCGGCTGCCGGAAATGGCAAAGACGATTAAGGCGTTGGAAGCCCGGTTGGCAGCTTTGGAAAAAAAGGATTGAAGAAGGTACGCTCTCATGTATATATTGATGAAATGTCTGAGTTTTTTACTCTGTCATCTCCCTCTTTCCTGGAGTCATGCATTCGGCCGCTGGCTGGGGCATTTCTTTTGGGCCTTCGTTCCCAAGAAGAGGAAGCTCTTGGCGCAGCGGCAGATCCTGGATTGCGCTATTACAGATGATCCTGACGAAGCGATGGCGATCGGCAAGGCCAGCGCCCTGCGTTTTGGCCCGATGATCGTGGAAGTCTTGCTCTTTCCGCAGTATCGCGGCAGAGAAAAGCTGCGTGAAATAGTCGAGATCAGGGGCAGAGAATACCTGGATCCACTCATCGAAAATCCGGCAGGCGGTGTCTTTATGGCTTCCCATGCCGGCAATTGGGAGCTCCTGGGCGCCGTTATGGCGACAGAAGGGCTGCGCTTGATTTCTGTTGCGCAAGAGCAAAACAATGCCGGCGCCGATCGCTTTATCAATGAGTACAGGCAGATGCAAAAGCAGCACGTAACGTATAAAACCGGTATTCGAGATATGATCCGCTTTTTGCGGGACGGTTATTATATCGGACTCTTAATGGATCAGGACCCTGGTTATGCCGGCATTATGGTAAAACTTTTCGGCAAGGATACGCTCACTGCTGACGGACCTGCGAAATTCGCCGTATTGGGTAACTACCCCGTCGTGCCGGTGTTCATTCATGAAGACCGGCCATACCACCATTGCATAGAAGTATTGCCGCCTGTATATCCTTTCGCATGTGACAAAGAATACACGAAAGAAGAAAAAAAAGAACGCACGTATTCGCTGACGCAGGAATTGAACCTGATCCTGGAAAACCGTATACGGACGTATCCGGAAGACTGGTTCTGGCTCCATAATCGTTGGAAATGGACAGACCGGTATAAGGCGAAAAAAGCCGGGAAAAATGAAAAGGAAAACAGCATATAAACTATAATTAAAAGAGACAACTGCACAGCAGTTGTCTCTTTGTTTAACCGGACAGGCGAAAATCATCTGATATTTCGGTTCTGATAACTGACTGCGTTACGGATAATCACTTTTGCAAGATGAGCGATGTCGAAGGCGGAGATGATCACTTAAGAAAGGCGTTTAAAAAAATCTATTTTCTCTCCCATAGAGGGAGCGCTTTTCGGTTGACGGTTAGAAAAAACTGCCCGGCAGTATGGCATCGGTTTTTCTGCAAAAATACGTATGCCCTGTCATGTATACCGGCGGAAGAAGTTGCCGATATGCATGGCAGGGCATATCTACGAATTACTGCGTTTGAGAAGGCGGCTGCGGCTGACTCGGATCCAATCGCCAAGTATTGCGCAACACTCTGAAGTTGATGTCCGTCCATTTTTTTTGAATGTCCTGTACCGATTCATTCAGGGAGTAGAGAAGATTATTGTAATTATTATAATCTTGTTCCAATTGGGCAATTCGAAATTCCTGGATATGGGAAAGGTTTTTCAGTTCAACGACTTGCACGATGAGATACGATATGCAGAGCAGTTGGAGAAGTATCACTGCCAGGAGAGAAAAAGACAGTACGGCGAGCTTTTTCGGATCAGCACAGCGCTGCTGCAGCAACGAAAGGATATGATTCAAGATATTTTTAGGCGTGGAATACAAGGTGAGAACATCCTTCCGCTGAAAAGTTTACATATTAGAAATAGTGCGGGCTTTGTTGCGGACAAAATCAAGCCAAAGCTGAGCGGCATGAGAAAGGTAATGGCCGCGCTTCCAAATGACATAGAGCACGTGCATGATTTCCGGTTCCACTAAAGGCCGGACCACGACGGAATCATAAATACGGGGCGACGTTTCCTTATTCGGGCAGAGCCGGCTTGGCAGCAGAGCGACCCCCAGGTCCGCGACAACTGTTTGAATCATCAGATCGCGCTGACTCGTTTCAAAAACGATTTTAGGCTGAAAACCTATTTTTTTGCAGTTTTGAATGATCTCGTCATGGAGGTTAAAGTCATCTCGATACAAGACCAGCGATTCATTGGCCAACTTTTTCAACGGAATCGTCTTTTCTTTGCTGAGCACATTATTTCGATGAATGATAACGTGCATCGGATCCTGGCTTAAAAAGAATGATTCAAATTCTTTTTCCTTTGGTTGGGTACACACGATCCCTAAATCGATCAGGCCTTCTTGGACGCTGATTTCTACTTTCTTGGAACCGTGTTCGTATAAATCCAACTCTATTTGCGGATATTCCTGCTTGAAAGCGCCGAGAAGATTGGCGAAAATAGGCGCGCCTGTAATCGGCGGCAAGCCGATCAGGATCGTACCTTGTTCCAATTTGAACTCATTTTCGAAGTCGACCTTTAAATGCTCAAACATAAAGACGACACGTTTGGCATGCGTTAAAAATATGGCGCCTGCATCGGTGAGCTCAACGGCTTTGGCGTTGCGCATAAAGAGGACGACACTCAGTTCCTCTTCCAAGGCTTTGATGGTACGACTGATGGCCGACTGCGAGATATGCAGCGTTCGAGCCGCTTTGCTGAAAGATTTTTTGTCGGCAACCTCTACGAAATATTTGAGATGATGAAAATCCATATTGCCACCTCCCGGAATAATAGATACTGAAAAAGTATATGTTTACCAAATGACACATATTGATATTGAAAACGGTATGAGACGTCTATTGAATTCCCGTTTTTTAAGGAATATAATCAAGTAGTAGAAGAAAGTTACAAAGTCGTTCGGATACACTGGTCCGGAGCTAAAAATAAAAGTGTCGTTTTGCGAATATGTAATATCACTATAATAATATTACATATTTAGTATAAGAGCAATACTTTATTGAAGGTTTCCTGAACTGTCTTATGTTGTGATAGCAGTAACATATAGACATATGTGTCGTATGCTTATGCGGAATGTATTTTGTATACAGTATGCGCGGATGACAATGAACTTTTAACTTTGTCTGAACAGTACGGTTTCGCCGTATTGTCAATTATTTTGAACTCAAATAAAGGAGCGTGTTTTTTTCTATGAGCAAATTTAAAACCATGGATGGTAATGAAGCGGCTGCATGGGCGTCCTATGCATTTACCGAAGTTGCTGCAATTTACCCGATTACACCGTCTTCTCCTATGGCTGAACATGTCGATGATTGGGCAGCTGCCGGTATGAAAAACCTTTTCGGCAGCACCGTAAAAGTCGTTGAAATGCAGTCTGAAGCCGGTGCGGCAGGTGCGTTCCACGGTTCTTTGCAGGCCGGTGCCATGACCACCACATATACAGCTTCGCAAGGGTTTTTATTGATGATTCCGAATATGTATAAAGTTGCCGGCGAATTGCTTCCCGGTGTCTTCCATGTAGCTGCTCGTGCTTTGGCTAATCATGCGTTGAGCATTTTCGGCGATCACCAGGACGTCATGTCCGCTCGCGCTTCGGGATGCTGTCTTTTGGCCGAATCCAATGTACAGGAAGTAATGGATCTGGCCGGCGTTGCTCATTTGGCCGCTCTGAAAGGCCGTTTGCCTTTCATCAACTTCTTTGACGGTTTCCGCACATCCCATGAAATTCAAAAAGTTGAAGTCATGGATTTTGAAAACTATCGCGATTTGGTAGATTGGGATGCGTTGAACGATTTCCGCAAGCGCGCCTTGAATCCGGATGCTCCTCAGGTTCGCGGCACTGCTGAAAACCCGGATATTTACTTCCAGCATTGTGAAGCAAATAACAAGTTCTACGAAGCGATGCCGGACATTGTTGAAGAATACATGGATAAGATTTCTGAAATCACCGGCCGTACATATAAGCCTTTCAATTATGTAGGCGCTCCTGATGCGGAACGCGTTATCGTTTCCATGGGTTCCTTATCGGACGTTGTAAAACAGGCTGTCAAGTATCTCGTCGGTCAGGGCGAAAAAGTCGGGGCCATCAACGTTCATCTCTATCGTCCGTTCTCGGCCAAGCATTTGGCCGCCGTATTGCCGAAAACGGTTAAAAAGATCGCCGTTATCGACCGTACGAAAGAACCGGGTTCTCTCGGTGAACCCCTTTATTTGGACATCGTCGATTATGTCAAGGAAAGCGGTCTGGCCATTGATTTGATTGGCGGCCGTGCCGGTCTCGGCTCCAAAGACGTTGTTCCTGAAGATATTCTCCCCGTCTTTGAAGAACTCAATAAAGAACATTCTCTTAACGGCTTTACGATCGGTATCGTTGATGACGTTACGAATCTTTCCCTGGCACGGGCACCGAAGATGCCGATGGATCTGACGGGCCTGACATCTTGCAAATTCTGGGGATTCGGCTCCGACGGTACTGTTGGCGCCAATAAATCGGCCATCAAGATCATCGGCGACCACACGGACATGTATGCTCAGGCATATTTTGCCTATGATTCCAAGAAATCCGGCGGTGTCACGATTTCTCACCTGCGGTTCGGGACACAGCCGATTGAAATGCCGTATCTGATTGACGCAGCCGACTACATTGCCTGCCACCGTCAATCTTATGTACGTCGCTTCGATTTGCTCCGCGGCGTTAAAGACGGCGGTACGTTTATGCTGAACTGTACCTGGACGGACGAAGAATTGGAAAAAGAACTTCCTGCAAAGATTAAACGCGATATCGCTAAGAATCACGTTAAGTTCTACACGCTGAACGGTGATGCCATCGGCCAGAAACTCGGCCTCGGCACGCGTATCAACATGGTTATGCAGGCTGCTTTCTTTGCCTTGGCAAAGGTTATTCCTCTCGAAGATGCCGTTAAATATTTGAAAGACTCCATTGTCAAGAGCTATGGCAAGAAGGGGCAGAAGGTCGTTGACATGAACTGGGCTGCCGTTGATGCCGGTGTCGGTGAATTCCATGAAGTACAGTATCCTGCTTCTTGGGCTGATGCTGTTGATGAAGTGGTAGCGGGCCGTCCGACGAGCGAATATTTTGAAAATGTTGCAGCGCCCGTTCTCGGTCAGATCGGCGATGATTTGAAAGTATCCGACTTCGTAGGTCGTGAAGACGGTACGATGCCGTCGGGCACTTCTAAATTTGAAAAAGCCGGTCCGGCTCTGCATGTACCGGCTTGGGACAGCGAAAAATGTATCGGTTGTACGCAGTGCTCTTTTGTATGTCCTCATGCTACCATTCGCCCTGTTTTGACGACAAAAGAAGAAACGGCTGCAGCTCCGGCAGGGTATAAAGTTGCTCCGAAAGCAAAATCTGGCAAAGAATATGATTTCGCCATTGTCGTTGACCAGCTTGACTGTCTCGAATGCGGCAGTTGTGTAAATGTTTGCCCTGTCAAGGCGTTGACGATGGTACCGAATACGGACGAAGAACGCGCTAAGATGGATCTTTGGTACTATGGCACGGAAACGGTAATGCCGAAAGCTAATCCGCAGAACAAGAAGACCGTTATCGGTTCTCAGTTCGAAACGCCTCTCCTCGAATTCTCCGGCGCTTGCGCCGGTTGCGGCGAAACACCGTATGTCAAACTCGTTACGCAACTCTTCGGCGATCGCATGATGATTGCCAATGCAACGGGCTGCTCCTCCATTTGGGGTGCATCCGCTCCGGTTGCTCCGTATACGACTAATGCCGCAGGTCATGGTCCTTCCTGGGCGAACAGCCTTTTCGAAGATGCTGCTGAATTCGGTCTCGGCATGTTCATCGGTGTAGATAAGGTTCGTCAGGATATGGCTGCTAAAGTTGAAGAAGCCAAAGCTGTTGCTTCTCCGGAACTTCAGGCTGCTCTCAGCGACTGGGCTGCCAACCTCATGGAAGGCGAAGGGAGCCGTGAACGCGCTGATAAAGTGGAAGCTCTCCTGAAGGCCGAAGCTGCAGGCAAGGCAATCCTCGAAGAATTCCTCGAAAAGAAACAGTTCCTCGTAAAACGTTCCCACTGGATCATCGGCGGTGACGGCTGGTCCTACGATATCGGTTACGGCGGCGTCGATCATGTCCTCGCTTCTGATCAGGACATCAATGTCCTTGTTCTCGATACGGAAGTATATTCCAATACGGGCGGCCAGTCTTCCAAGGCTACGCCGACGGCTGCTATCGCGCAGTTCGCCGCATCCGGCAAGCGGACGAAGAAGAAGGACCTCGGGATGATGGCTATTTCCTACGGATATGTCTATGTGGCTCAGGTATCCATGGGAGCCGATAAGAATCAGCTCATGAAAGCAATCAACGAAGCTGAAGCATATCATGGCCCGTCTCTCGTTATTTGCTACGCTCCTTGCATTAACCACGGTATCCGCAAGGGCATGGGCAAGAGCCAGGAAGAAGAAAAGCTCGCCGTATCCTGCGGTTACTGGGATCTTTTCCGGTACAATCCGGATCTGGCAGCTCAAGGCAAGAATCCGTTCAGTCTCGATTCGAAAGAACCGGACTACACGAAGTTCCAGGAATTCCTCCAGGGAGAAGTTCGTTATGCTTCCTTGGCAAAGGCGTTCCCCGATATGGCACAGTCTCTTTATGAAAAGACTGAAGCCGACGCTAAAGCCCGCCGTCAGACATATGTACGTTTCCAGAGCGGTTTTGAAGGCTAAGAATCAAAGCGATATGCTTGAAAAAGAGGACTCCATATGGAGTCCTCTTTTTTTGCTGGAATAAGCCTTGCTATCAGGAACGGGATCGCGTATATCGGATTTCATGGGATGGTCCGCCGTTTAAAGCGATATGAGAGTTTTTAATCATGGAAGCCGGAAGTCACGCCGGTTCGTATTAACGATATGGAATCTGTTGATACAGAACCTGTCGTCGGTGTTCCCGGTAACGTGCCCGGTAAGGAGCGTAGTAAACGGGGAGGGCAAGCGTTATGGCGCCGGACGATGGTAAGCCGTCTATTGTCGGGATCCGAGCAAAGGGGCCTATAAAGAGGGGATAACCATTTTCCGGGATCACAGACTGCCTCTGTCTGGAGGCGATCATCAGGAGAGTAGGAACGTCTGTATTGCCGATAAACGCCTGGCTACGTCATGGGAAGCGAGAGTGTATAGCGCGGCGGGCAGTCGACAGAGCGGCATAAATAGGTCGAAAGCGGGGATGGCGGAAACGTAAATATGGCATTCAAAAAGTATGTATGCAGGTAAAAAAGAAAGACAGGACATCATGTCCTGTCTTTCTTTTTTTGATTCCCTGTGTGAAAGAACCTTATTTGATCCGTTCGACGATGCAAGCCGTACCCTGGCCGCCGCCGATGCAGAGTGTAGCCAAACCATAAGTGCCGTCAACTTCCTGGAGACCGTAGAGAAGTGTAACGAGAATACGGGCGCCAGATGCACCGATCGGGTGTCCGATCGCAATAGCACCGCCATGGATGTTGACTTTATTCATGTCAAGACCGAGCTCACGGCAGCAATATACAGCCTGTGCTGCAAAGGCTTCGTTTGCTTCGATAAGATCGAGTTTGTCGCCTGTCAGGCCGGCTTTTTCAAGGGCTTTGCGGGAAGACGGAACGGGGCCTGTACCCATGATAGCGGGATCAACGCCGGCAGAAGCGTAGCTTACGATTTTGGCAAGCGGCTTAATGCCGAGTTCTTTGGCTTTGTCAGCAGACATGACGACAAATGCGGCAGCGCCGTCGTTGATGCCGGAAGCGTTACCTGCCGTAACCGTGCCGCCGTCTTTTTTGAATGCCGGTTTTAATTTGGCGAGACCTTCGACTGTTGTGCCTTCGCGAGGGAATTCGTCCGTATCAACGATAATGTCGCCTTTTTTGCCGTGAATGACGACGGGAACGATCTGCGTTTTGAATGCGCCGCTCTTAATGGCTTCACAAGCTCTGACCTGCGAACGGCAGCCCAAAGCATCTTGATCTTCGCGGGTTACATTAAAGCGTTCGGCAACGTTTTCTGCCGTCATACCCATGTGATATTGATTGAAAGCGTCCCATAAGCCGTCTTTAATCATTTCATCAACGAATTTGCTGTCGCCCATACGATAGCCCCAACGAGCTTTTTGTACGAGATACGGAGCCATCGACATGTTTTCCATGCCGCCTGCTACGATAATATCAGCGTCACCGGCTTTGATCATCTGTGCTGCCAACGATACGCAACGAAGACCGGATCCGCAAACTTTGTTAATTGTCATGGCCGGGGTTTCGATGGAAAGACCGGCTTTGATCATTGCCTGACGAGCAGGATTCTGTCCGAGACCTGCCTGGAGAACATTGCCCATTACGACTTCTTCAACGGCTTCCTTCTGGATACCGGCCCGTTTGATTGCTTCTTCAATAACGACAGCGCCGAGATCTACGGCAGGAACGTCTTTGAAAGCTCCGCCATATTTACCAACAGCTGTACGGCAAGCGCTTACGATTACTACTTCTTTCATCTCATAACCACCCTTTCTGAATGCGAAAATAAATTAGGTATACTTTTTCATACAGTAGATGAATCTGCTGTTTCAAACATGAATATGATCGGATAATCCGGTAACGTCATAAATTCAGCAACTGCTGTAAAATATGAGTTCCAAATTTCACAATCTCTACATACATTATAGTATATTTTTTCACAAAGAAAAGCAAGAGGAAAAAGGAGATATTCCTATGCTGATTAGTCATTGGATAATAAAATGCAAGGCGTAAAAAGAATGCTTAAATTTAGACTGGCCGAAAAAGGGAAAAATAAAAGCAGCAGTTCCTTTTATCGAAGATATGACTCATAAAAATCTCGATATCGATAAGAGTAGGACTGCTGCTTTTGCCATGCCATTTTCCACTTAGAACATATTAACGATGAAGCTGTAGCTCATCAGAATGCCGAGGGAAATAATCAACTTGAAATTTTCGTTTAAACCGCTCATAGGGAAAGCTCCTTTCTGTCTGTAAATGCAATTAAATGAATATTCATAAGCTTAATTACTTTATAGCATATTGACAACAAAACTATAACTCATTAAGATTCCGAGTGATATAACTAATTTTACGTTTTCATTTAACTGTGTCATTGTATGGTCACCTCTTCGTAATCCAAATTCGGGATACGTATGATTTATAGTAAACAGATAGATAAAACAAAATTTAAAACGTTTAATCTATCTGGAATTATAATAGCACTAGCCATAAAAAATACAATAGGCATCTTAGGCATTAATACACACTCAAAATGATGTAAATGCAATTGTTGTTTTTCCGGTTATGCCAAATTAAGTTACAGGACAGATAAATGTCGGTGTTTTAACTGAAAAAGGCGGAATAAAAAAAGATTGAAAAATATAAAATATGTATAAATTTTCTAAAAATATTCAAAACTTTAATTGTTTAAGAAGAATAGCGATACAGAAAGGAGGGCCTTCCCTCGACAGCCGGAAGGGAACATCATATAATAAATAAAAGCTTAAATAAAGATTGAAAAGGAGAAAGAAATGGGGTTTTTAGATGCCTTTTATCAGAATAAACCGGCCGAATCGGGAAGCGATAAGATTTATAATCGCGCTTATCGGCTTTTTAATTCGCCGGAAGAGCAAAACCAATTGTTGCCGGAGAACATCAGAAATGCTTTGTTACAAGGACGAAACTGCGATGAAATAGGTGGTAGCGGCGAATTTGGCAAGGTCCCGACCAATCCGATTCCCGTTAACGGGAGCTTTGGAGAATGGAGTTATTTATCCAAGTTGCGGTTAGCCGATACCGGCGGTCGGCTTTTTTTTCATAAAGTCCGCACAATCGGTGATGTAGATGTGTTTGTCGTCGTTAGCGGCAGCGGCAAACATGCTGCCCTTTTATATTTTGATCCCGGACATCCAAGGCCGTCGGGCTATTGCCCTGAAGGGTATATCCTGGAACGGGAGGCTGTTTTTCCGCGCGGTATTACAACTACGTATCCGGAGTTCCCCAAAGGATTGTACGGGCGCATCAAGAAGGAAGCAAAACAGCGGCTCCATGTCGACATTGCCGAAAAAGAAGCGAAACAGATCGCCGTTGCTGAAGTCCGGAAGGCGTTGCGTCAGTTAAAGGGGTACGAATCATGAAACGGAAACCGATTATTGAGTCGAACCGATGGTTGCAAATTGCCGTTTGCATCATTCTCTTGCTGATCTTTGTGGCCGTTCATTTTTTTATTCCCGATTTTTATCACAACTTGGTGGTATTGACGACGAGCGGAAATATTCGCGGTCTGATCGGCTATATCGGCTCCTTCGGCTACGGTGCGATGGCTATCAGTATTTTCATGATCGTTTTGACCAACATGACCGGCCTGCCGTCATTGCCTTTTCTCATTGTCAACGGCATCATGTTCGGGTTAATTCCCGGCATCATTATTTCATGGATCGGCGAGTTTCTGGGCAATGAAGCGGGGTTTCTGATCATGCGAACCGTTTTGCGCGGCTACGCGCAGCGCTTGATTGAAAAGAGCAATATGCTCAGCAAAATTGATTCGTACAGTACGATAAAGAATGTCGCTATTGCCAGAGCGATCCCGTATTCCCCCAACGTTCTCTTTACTGCCTTGATAGCGATGAGCAAGATCGGCTTTCGTGACCATACGGCGGCGACTTTTGTCGGTAAATTGCCTGCCGTCGTCATTGAAGTTTGGTTGGGGCATGACTTGATTCATATACAACAGCATGGCGGACGTTTACTGGTTCTCGTGATGGGGATTGCCGTGGCTTACGGAATTTATCACTATTACAAGCGGAAAAAATCCACATAAAGGAGGAACGATGAAAGGGTCTTTTGCGAGTGTGCGGATGGATGAGCAACATCCTCATTGGCGACAGGCAGTCGCCAGAAAAGGGCGTCTTTATCGGCGTGAAGGTGATTTTCGTACCGAGTTCGGACGGGACTACACGCGGATTATTCATTCGACGGCATACAGTCGGCTGAAACACAAAACACAGGTTTTTTTCACGACGAAGAATGATCACATTTCGACGCGCATCGATCACGTTAACCAAGTGAACTCCGTCAGCAGCACGATCGGGCAGTTCTTGGGACTGAACACGGAGTTGATCGGGGCGATCGCGCAGGGCCATGATTTGGGGCATTCCCCTTTCGGGCATTTGGGAGAACGGGTGTTGCGGGAAATCAGTAAGAAGGAATTGGGGGAAACGTTCTGGCATGAACGGCAGGGGTTGCGTGTAGTCGATTCCATTGAGACCTTGTTGGATCCTGCCGGCAGAACTAGCAATCTGATGTTGACGTATGCCGTTCGTGACGGCATTATCAGTCATTGCGGCGAAGTGCGGCAAACCGTACTGCGGCCGCGACGGGAAGCCCTTGATCTGGACGTGATCCGTCGCCCTAATGAGTATGAACCGTACACCTGGGAAGGCTGTGTCGTCAAAATTGCCGATAAGATCGCTTATCTTGGCAGAGATATTGAGGACGCCGTCAGGTTGCACATCCTTAAAGAGGACGGGCAGCCGCTGAAGGAGCTGTTGCGGCAATTGAACAGTCATCTGCGGATGAATCTCCAATCGGTTACGAATACAGCCATTATGTATCCGCTGGTAACGGATATTTGCCGCGAAAGCACGCCGGAAAAAGGGTTGGTCTTGTCGGCGTCACATTTGCAACTTATGGATACAGTCATGAAATTTAATTACCGGCATATTTATCGCAGCAAACGGTTGGAAAATTACCATGCTTACGCTCGTCTGATATTGGAATCAATTTACTCTCTTTTAAAAGAATGCTATGCCGGCGACGGAACCTTAGACAATCTTCGCCTTCTGCAGCACGATTACCCGACGCTGGGACGTCATTTTCTGGAACGGATGTACAAGTTGTCCGACGTCGGCAGGAAAACGGCGCTACACGATAAATTCGGCAACGATTTCGGCAATGCCGTGCTCTATCGCATCAGCTCGACGGAGCGCGATTACCGAATTGCCTGTATTGATTACATCGCCGGCATGACGGATACGTATGCGGAAAAAATATTTGTCGAAATGACGACTTTTTAGTCTCGGTGTGCTACAATGTAGGGCATAGTTGGCAAGTCGGACAAAAGGAGGAACGCATGAGAGATTTACCGCAAGAAAAGGAAATTTGGCTTCATTTCAAGGGAGGTACGTACCAGATCATCACCTTGGCCGAACATACGGAAACGGGTGCTCAATTCGTTATTTACAAAGCGCTGGACGGAAATCGGAAGACCTATGCCAGGCCGCTGAAAGAGTTTATGGGCGAAATTGACAGGAATAAATATCCGAAGGCGGAACAAGATTACCGCTTCGTGCTTCGCAAACGATGAGATTAGAATATTTTTCTTGACAGCGTGCGTATATATTTGATAAAATGAATTCGCTAAAATCAAGCAGAGGCTATCCGCTTCTCACCTTACACGACGTTACGTTACTAGGGTTTATGTTGTACGGTAAGAGCGGATAGCCCATGCTGTCCGTTCTTTTTTTATGGAGGTGAAAGACGATTAGTAAGGAACAGCGTATTAACGAACAAATCAGAGCCCGTGAAGTCCGCGTAGTAAGTGATACGAACGAACAGCTTGGCGTCATGTCGCTTCGTTCAGCTCTGCAGATCGCTGAAGAACGCCGGTTGGATTTGGTTGAAGTTGCTACGAATGCCAAACCGCCTGTCTGTCGTATTATGGATTATGGCAAGTATCGCTACGAACAGCAGAAACGCGAAAAAGAGGCTAAGAAGAAACAAAAAGTGCTGACGTTGAAAGAAGTCAAATTACGGCCCAACATTGAAGACCATGATTTCAACGTCAAAAAGAAGGCTGCAGAAAAGTTTTTAGGTGAAGGCAGCAAGGTCAAGGTGACGATCATGTTCCGCGGCCGTGAAATGAGCCATCCTGAATTGGGCAGAAATTTGCTGATTCGTTTCGCTGATGAACTGAAAGAACTTGCACACGTAGAAAAAGAGCCGAAAATAGAGGGCAGAAACATGACGATGGTTATGGCTGTCAATAAGGTGAAGTAAGAGGAGGATATTGTATCATGCGGAAATTAAAAACCCGCCGCGCTGCGGCAAAACGTTTTTCCTTGACGGGAACCGGTAAATTCAAACGTGCGAAGGCTTATAAGAGTCATATCTTGGAAAAGAAATCTCAAAAACGGAAACGGAACTTACGTAAAGCGGCATTAGTGGCCAAAACCAATCTTGATGCCGTTCGTAAAATGTGCCCGTACGCATAAGCTGTCGTAGTTTGCAATTGTAAATTGGGAGGAATCATATAATGGCTAGAATTAAAGTCGGTGTTACAGCACACGCTCGTCATAAAAAAATCTTGAAAATGGCTAAAGGCTATCGCGGTACGCGCAGCCGTCTCTTCAAAAAAGCAAACGAAAGTGTCATGAAGGCGCTTTTCTATGCTCGTCGTGATCGTCGCACGAAAAAACGTGAATTCCGCAAATTGTGGATTGCCCGTATCAATGCCGCGTCCCGTGCCAACGGTATGAGTTACAGTCGGTTTATCTGCGGTCTCACGAAGGCCGGTGTTATCGTTAACCGTAAAATGCTCGCCGATCTCGCTGTCAATGATGCAGCCGGGTTTGCAAAATTGGTAGACGTAGCCAAAGCACAGTAAGAGACAGAATAAAAAGGTCTTGCCTTTAAGGCAAGACCTTTTTTGCATGTAAGGCGGCATTGCAATCAAGCGGCAGTTTTTTTCCCGGACGGGGTACTGTCAAAGTTTGGGGTAATACATCATTACGAAGACAGCGGCTGTGTCCAGGCTGTCGTTGGAATACCAATGCGGTTTATCGCCGGGAAAGTGGAGAACTTCACCGGCCGCTGCCGTCAGATTTTCATCGGGAAGGTGCAGCGTGATGTTGCCTGATGCAATAAAGGCATACTCTTCGACACCGGCATAATGGACCTGTTTGGCTGTACAGCCGCCTGGCTGATAAGTACAGGTATATAATTCAATCCCTTTAGACTCGTCAAATTCCATGAGCGGATGATAAATGCAGCCTGTCTCATCATCGCCGACAGATGTCGCGGCAGGTCGATAAATGACGGCCCCTTGCGTTCCTTGCGGTTTTAAGAAAAAATTCAGCGGTGTCTTCAACGTATTTGCTAAATTCCACAATATCGAAATTGAAGGATTTCTGATACCCCGTTCAATTTCGCTTATCATGCTTTTGCTGACACCGGATGCCGCTGAAAGCGATTCTAAAGTCAGGTTTCGCTGTTTGCGGATAAATTTGAGATTACTCCCAATATTTTCACTAATAGTATCCATAAAACACCTCACATATGGCACTTGCCAAAACAAGAATAATAGACTATAATTCCGTTATAAAGGAAATAATTTCATTATATAGAAATTTCGATATAATGAAATTATAGTCTTAGTATACAATAAATAGCCCAAGTATTCCAGCAAAGGAGCGTGAGTGGCATGCAATTGTATTCGCAGACACCGCTAATTGAATTATGCAGTGAACATGCACAGGGCCGCAAGGTGGCGGTAAAAATGGATGCCTGGCAGCCGTCGGGATCGTTTAAACTGCGCGGTATGGAACGACTGTGCAGGCAGGCTGTAGCTGACGGAGCGGCTTGTCTCATTTCTTCATCGGGAGGCAACGCCGGTCTCTCCGCAGCCTATGTCGGTCATAAGTTAGGGATACCGGTTACTGTCGTCGTGCCGCAATCGACGGATCAGGAGACTGTTGCACTGCTGCGTGCACAGGGAGCGGAAGCCATTGTTTATGGTGACGTCTGGGATGAAGCCGATGCCCATGCGCGGGAACTTTTGGCAAATCGACAGGGCGCTTATATCCCGCCTTTCGATCATCCTCTTCTTTGGCAAGGACACGCAACACTCGTCGATGAATTAAAAGAACAATGTGACAGCCAGCCTGACTGTATTATCCTTTCCGTAGGGGGCGGCGGTTTATTCTGCGGCGTCATGGAAGGGCTGATTCGCAATGGTTGGACAGACACGGTTGTTATTGCAGTGGAAACAGAAGGAACAGCGTCCTTAGCCGCCGCAGTCAAGGCAGGTCATTTGGTAGCGCTTAACGGCATTCATTCGGTGGCGACCAGTCTCAGCGCGCAGAAAGTGGCCCAACAGGCTTTGGATTATGCGCTGCAATATCGGGTTGTCCCTTGTATTGTCAGTGACGCCGCCGCGGTGCGGGCCTGCCTTCGCTTTGCCGATGAGTGCCGTACCTTGGTGGAACCGGCTTGCGGCGCTTCTTTGTCTGTCGTGTATGATAACTTACCGCTGTTGAAGCCATATAAAAATATTGTTGTAGAAGCCTGCGGCGGCTCTAAAATCAGTTTGAAAAAGCTTCTTCATTATCAAAAAGTCTACGGGCTGGAAAGGTCCGAAAAGAATTAGGCCCCCTTTATTTTCAAGGTTGCCGTGAGAACGGCAGGCACAAAGAATTTTGCCTGCTGTTCTTTTTGCTGCTGATAGAGATATCTCTCTGTACCGTGTGAATACCGCCTGTGTTCATAGCACGATCCGGTCATGCTTATAGCAAAAGGGCTTGCTCCAGTTTTTGCGGTACCGTATTTGGATTGCGCGTAATGTAGTAGCTGTCGACTTGAGGCGGCGCAAAATCAAGCAGGGGAATTGAACGAAGGCGGCGCTGAATGAGTTCTTCTTCAATCAAGCTTTCCGGCAGAAAGGTATAGCCAAGGCCGGCGGCAACGTATTGAGGCAGCTTCGTACTGTTGTCTATTTCCATGGGAAAACGATGATGTTTGGGGAAAAGGTCGCGAATGTAAAGGCCGACGCCTTGCAGGGCGAAATTGCAGAATAAGTAATCGATTGTCTGCAGATCGCGCTGGTAAATGCCGTTTCTGTATTCATCATTGGCGGCGGCGCAGACAAGGTGCATCGTGTCACAGTGATAGGGGCGACAGATAAAGCCTTCTTTGTATAGAGACGTGAAAGAAAAAACGGCGTCAAGAAGACCGCTTTGCAGCATTTCCAACATTTCCTTCGTATGACTGATCGTAATTTCAACAGAGACAGGCGGTTTTGCCGTCAAATAGGCAAGCAATTTCTTTTGCAAGTGACATTCATAGATCGTATTGGTCGTTCCCAGACGAATCTGCCGCGTATAGGCAGGTGCCAACTGTAATTCCTGCAGGGCCTTTATTTCCAATTCGACAAAGCGTTGCGCGTAGTCGAGGAATGTGTTTCCTTCTCTCGTCAGTTCTACTTGTTTGTGGTTGCGCGTGAATAAGGCCGTACCCAGTTCCGATTCCAGATCGCGGATCCGATTTGTAACTGTCGATTGGGCAACGAAAAGTTGTTGGGCTGTTTTGGTAAAATTTTTGATCTGCGCCAGCGTAATAAAGGTGCGCAGCGTGATTGTATCCATGGCACATACCTAGTCATTCGAATATCAAATCAATCTTATTGATATAATCTATTTTACAAATTACCTTGCACTATTATATAATAAACGTGAAAAAGAGACAAGAATGGATGGATATAAGGGAAAGAGTTGCAGGTTTTGCAGAAAGGATGGAATCGTTGTCATGAATGAAAAGAAAGTGCCTTTTACGGAAACGCAGATTCGCGAGATTATAAAGCAATATCCGACGCCTTTTCATATTTACGATGAAAAAGCGATTATTGATAATGTCCGTAAGCTGATCAATGCTTTTTCTTGGGCGTATGACTTCAAAGAATATTTTGCTATCAAGGCGACGCCGAATCCGTATATCATGCGCCTGCTCCAAAATGAAGGCGTAGGTGCGGACTGCAGTTCTTTGCCGGAATTGATTCTTTGTGAAAAGGTCGGTATCGGCGGCAGAGATATCGTTTTTTCATCAAATGATACGCCGTACGAAGAGTATCAAAAGGCATTGGAAATGGGGGCGTTGATCAATTTAGATGATATTTCGCTGATTGATTACTTGGAAGAAAACGGGCCGTTGCCGGAATGGATGTGTGTCCGCTATAATCCCGGCCCGTTGTTGCAGGGCGGCAATGATATTATCGGTGTGCCGGAAGAGGCTAAATACGGTATGACGCGGGAGCAAATCTTTGAAGCTCTCACGATTCTTCAGACGAAAGGCGTAAAGCATTTCGGCCTGCATACGATGGTCGTGTCCAATGAACTCAATGCCGGCGGCCTGATTCATACGGCCAAAATGATGTTTGAATTAGCTGCCGAAGTTCATCACACTTTGGGCATCGATATTGAATTCCTCGATTTCGGCGGCGGTATCGGACTGCCGTATCGTCCGGAAGAAAACTTTGTCGATTACGCTGAACTCAGCGCCGGTATTCGGCGGTATTTTGAAGAGATTATGGAGCCTGTCGGACTTCACCGAACGCGCATTTCCTTCGAATGCGGCCGCGCTATTACGGGGCCTTACGGGTATTTGGTGACGACGGCGATTCACCATAAGCATATTTGGAAAGAATATATCGGCGTCGACGCTTCTATGGCCAACTTAATGCGTCCCGGCATGTACGGTTCTTACCATCATCTGACGGTTATGGGAAAAGAAGAAGCGCCTCTCGATCATGTTTATGACGTTACCGGATCGCTTTGCGAAAATTGCGATAAATTTGCAATTGACCGTAAGTTGCCGAAAATCGAAGACGGTGATATCCTGGCTATTCACGATACCGGGGCGCACGGTCATTCGATGGGATTTAATTATAACGGCAAGCTCCGTTCGGCAGAACTGTTGCTTCATGAGGATGGTACGGTGACGCAGATTCGCCGTGCGGAAACCGTTGATGATCTTTTTGCCACAATCGATTTTTCCGCGTTATAAACAGGTATTGCAGCAGAGTCTGCCGTAGGTAAAGTATACGGCAGACTCTTTTTTTGTCCGGTTTTGTATGCCTCTTGCAGGAAAATGTGATAAGATACTGGTATCATCAGTTGCCGCCGGAAGGGGAGAGGAGCATTGATCCAGTTATATACCTTGTTTACAGGATTCCAAATTACGGCAGCCGTCGTTTTGTTCCTGTATGTATGCCGGTTTCGCCGGCGGTGCATCTGCTCCGTGTGGACTTTTTTTTCTGCTCACGTTATGTATTTACTTTGGGCTGCAGCGATTATTTGTTATTATGCCCAGGCTTTATTTATGACGCTTTTGTGGTTTCTTCTCGGCGTGTTGATCGGTGGCGCAGTTTCCTTTTATCATCGCGATAAATTACCGCATTTTCGTTATTTTGCCGATATCGGAAAATTGCAATGCCCGCCTTTGAAGGGGGCGCCGCTTTTTTATGCAAGTTGGCTTTTCTTTTTTATTGCCATTCAGGTATTTGCTTTTTATTATCCTCTGTATCTGTTGTCGTGGCTTATCCAGATCGGTCTTGGCACCGTTACCGGATTTTTTACCGGACTTTTATGGGGATGCGGCATAGCGTCTTTTTTTAGGGCCTCTTGGGAAGAGATTTCGTTGTATCACGAATTGGTTGAAATGGAAGGAGACGAGTGAAATGGATGGAGAGGAACGCCGGCAGGAAATCGTCAGGCTTTTGTCGTCTTCGCCCAACGCGTTGACGGGAACGGCTTTATCCCGGCAGTGTCAGGTCAGCCGCCAGATTATCGTCGGCGATGTCGCCGTTCTGCGTGCGCAAGGAGTGCCGATCATTTCCACACCGCGCGGATATCAGATGCTGACGTCGGCACATGGCCGCGTCCGGCGCGTTTTTGTCTGCTGTCATGGCGCCGACAAAATGAGGCAGGAATTAGAAGCCATTGTCGACAACGGCGGTATCGTTCATAATGTTGTCATTGAGCATGATGTGTACGGTAATTTGGAAGGCAGCCTGCATCTTCGTTCACGGCGCGACGTTAACGCATATTTGCAGCGCATGGCCGAGGCCAACGCCGAACTGCTCAGCAAGATCAGCGGCGGTATTCATACCCATTTGGTCGAGGCCGCTACGGAAGGAGAGTTGCGCGCCATTGAAGCGGCTCTGCGCCGAAGCGGTGTCTTATATGAGGATTGACGGGCAACGGGAAGTAAAGCAACAGGAATTCCTGTTGCTTTTTTTGTTTTTTCTGCTATAATTTGTATTGTTTACAGTTGTCATGACAGATGTATATATAGGGAGATGAACGTATGATTTTAGAACGATTGGAAGCTTTGCCTGTTGGTACGTTTCATTACAAACTGCTGACTGTTGCCGGCCTGGGGTGGCTTTTTGATTCCATGGACACGGGGCTGATCGCGTTTGTCCTGCCGGTTCTGGCCAAGGATTGGCAGCTGGCGCCGGCACAAATGGGATTTATTGGCAGCATCGGGCTCATCGGTATGGCTCTCGGTGCCGTTGTGGCCGGAACAATGGCCGACCGCTTCGGGCGGAAACAGATATTTACGGCGACAATTCTGTTGTATAGCGTGGCTACCGGCCTTTGCGCGCTGGCCTGGAATTACGAAACGCTTTTACTTTTCCGTTTTCTCGTCGGCTTCGGGCTGGGAGGAGAACTGCCTGTAGCGGCAACGTTGATTACGGAATATTCACCGGCACGGGTTCGGGGACGTTTTCTGGTCCTTCTGGAAAGCTTTTGGGCCGTCGGCTGGATCGCCGCGGCGCTCATTGCCTATTTTTTCATTCCTCTTTATGGGTGGCGCTGGGCGTTTGCCTTGGGGGCTTTACCTGCTCTCTATACCTTCGTGATCCGCATTCATATGCCGGAGTCGGTGCGTTATTTGCTGAAAAAAGGTGATTTTGAAAAGGCGAAGACGATTGTTCGGGAATTGGAAACACGTCTTCAGGTACCGTCTCAGCCGTTTGCGGCGGAAGCCGCCTATGAGCCTGAGGAAGCGTCCTTTTCCCTGCTCTGGTCACGGCAGTTTCGCCGCCGTACCTGTATGTTATGGTTGGCCTGGTTCGGCATCGTTTTCAGTTACTACGGCATTTTCATGTGGCTGCCGTCCTTGGTGTACCAGCAAGGCTTTACTGTCGTCAAGACCTTTTCCTACGTATTGGTCATGACTTTGGCGCAATTACCGGGATATTATGCGGCTGCCTGGCTTGTTGATTTTATTGGTCGTCGGTATACGCTGGCCTTGTTTCTTTTAGGAAGCGGCGTTGCCGGATATTTTTTCGGTCATGCCGCGACGGCTGTCGCTCTGATGGGATGGGGCGCAGTCATGTCTTTTTTCAATCTCGGCGCCTGGGGCGTTATCTATGCCTATACGCCTGAATTATATCCGACACGAATACGCGCTCTCGGCAGCGGCTGGGCCGCCGGATTCGGCCGCATCGGCGGTATGACGGCGCCTCTCCTGGTTGGCGAGATGATTGCGGCAGGAGCACAGATGACGACGGTGTTTTATCTGTTCGCCGCAGTCTTTGTTGCCGTTTCCTGCATCGTCTTTTCGTTGGGAGTGGAAAGCAAGCAAAAGGATTTGGAAAGCATTTCTGCCGATCTCTGCCACAATCAAAAATAAGCATGTCGTTTTATAAATGACATTTGTCCTTTCCTTGACAGATGGCAGACGGCTGGATATAATAAGAAGAAATTATGAAAACGCTATGAGGGAGAAGCAAATTGCCATTCTTTTCAGAGAGCTGCCGGTCGCTGTGAGGCAGCATGACGGTGAGGCGTTCCACTCCGGAGCGGCAAATGATGAATTTGACGGGTATGCCCGGTACAGCTGGCAAAGATGGCCGTACGGCAAGTTGGGTGGCAACGCGGGAAATAGGTTCTCGTCCCTTTTCAGGGGCGAGAACTTTTTGTTTCCAGTACGGCAAATTGGGTGGTACCGCGAGATGGAGAAGCTCGTCCCAAAGGGACGGCTTCTCCGTTTTTAATTTTTTCTGAAGAGGTGTCAGGGTATGGAACGAGTTTATAACTTTAATGCCGGACCGTCGGCGATGCCGCTCTCCGTCTTGCAGACAGTACAACGCGATTTTCTCGATTTCAATCATACCGGTATGAGTATCGTTGAAATCAGTCATCGCAGTGCGGCCTATCAGGAACTGCAGGCCGATACGATTGCGCTGCTGAAAAAGGTGATGCGTATTCCCGTCGGGTACCACATCGTCTTTCTGCAAGGCGGCGGCAGCATGCAATTTCTGATGCATGGCGCCAATTTCCTGAAACGGCGCGGCGCGTATGTCAATACCGGCGTTTGGGCAACGAAAGCGATGGAAGCTGCCGCCTTTTTCGGGCCGATCTATGAAGCGGCCAGCGGTAAAAAGGAAGATTTCGGAAGGATACCGGAAATCGACGCGATTCACCTTCAAAACGATACGGATTATCTTTATATTACGTCCAATAATACGATTTACGGAACGGAATGGCAACAGTATCCGCATCTCGGACTGCCGCTCATCTGCGATGCGTCGAGTGATTTTCTGGCGCGCCCCGTTCATGTGGCCGATTTTGATTTACTGTATGCAGGGGTGCAGAAAAATGTCGGACCTGCCGGCGCCGTTGTCGCGATCATAAAGGATACGCTGCTGCAGCAGGCGCGAACGGATATTCCCGTAATGCTGCAATATCGAACCTTTGTCGAACATGATTCGACGTATAATACACCGCCTGTTTTCGCCATTTATTTTGTCAATCAAGTTTTGCATTGGATCGACCGGAACGGCGGTCTGACGGCGATGGAAATACGCAATCGGCAAAAAGCGGCTATCGTTTACGATGCCATTGACCGGAGTAACGGTTTTTACCGCGGTCATGCCGCCGTTGATTCGCGCAGTTTAATGAACGTAACTTTCCGGTTGGCGACGCCGGAATTGGAAAAGGCCTTCGTTGCCGCCGGCGCGGCGCGGCGGCTTATCGGCCTGAAAGGCCATCGTTCGCTTGGCGGCTGCAGAGCGTCGATTTATAACGCCGTCACCGTAGAGGCCTGTGAAGTGCTGGCGGAATTTATGGACGAGTTCCGCAAGAGACGGTAGGGAGCATAAGGAGGTAAAGGAAATGAAGATATTGGTCAGCGATGATGTATCGGAAAAAGGCGTGGAATTGCTGCGCCGGAACGGGTATGACGTGGAAGTGCAGACGAATTTGGATGAAGACGGTCTGATCGCCTGCATCGGAGAATATGACGGTTTGGTAACGCGTTCGATGACACATGTTACGGCTAACGTTATTGCGGCGGCGAAGAAGTTGAAAGTGATCGGCCGCGCCGGTGTCGGCGTCGACAGCATTGATATCAAGGCGGCCACACAGCGCGGCATTATTGTCGTTAACGCGCCGGAATCGAATACGGTGGCGGCGACGGAACATACATGTGCCATGATCATGGCTGTCACGCGCCATATTCCGCAAGCGTATAATTCACTTCTTGCCGGCGAATGGGATCGGGAACGATTTACGGGCATCCAATTGCGCGGCAAAACGATTGGTATCGTCGGTGTCGGCCGTATCGGCTCGCGTATTGCCAAGCGGATGCAGGCCATGGAAATGCGAACGATCGGTTGTGACCCTTACATTCCCGAAGAGCGGGGCAAGCAGTTGGGCGTTGAGCTCGTTGATCTGGATACGCTCCTGAAAGAAGCGGACTACATTACGCTCCATACGCCGCTGACGAAGGAAACGCGCGGCATGATCGGTGCCGCCGAAATAGCTAAAATGAAGGACGGCGTCCGTCTTATCAATGTTTCCCGCGGCGCTGTTCTCGACATTGAAGCTTTGGCGGCAGCACTGAAGAGCGGTCACGTGGCGGGGGCCGCTATTGACGTTTTTCCGACGGAACCGCTGACAACGGATATCAATCCGTTCATCGGCATGGACAACGTCGTCATTACGCCGCATCTCGGGGCTTCGACGATTGAAGCGCAGGAGGGCGTTTCCCTGGATGTTGCCGAAGGCGTCATGGCGGCGCTGCGCGGTGAACCGGTACCGACAGCCGTCAATATGGCGCCGATTCCGAAAAACGTGTATACGCTGATTCAGCCGTATTTTGATCTGATGGAACGGATGGGCATTCTCGGTGTTTATCTGTCTGAAGGACCGATGCGGGAAATCAGTGTCGAATATACGGGCAAACTGGCCGATACGGAAATCGGCCTTTTGACGACAGCCGTCCTGAAAGGCGCTCTTAATCCGATTCTTCAGGAATCGGTCAATTTTGTCAATGCGCCGGAAGTTGCCCGGACACGCCACATTTCGGTCAAGGAAATAAAGTCCCATGACGCAGGGTATTTCCTCGATGCCGTTACGGTTCGCATCAAGACGGACAAAGGAGAACACTCTTTAGTCGGAACCCTGTTTAATAATACGGAAGCCAAGATCGTACAGATCGATGAATATCGTGTCGATTTCACTCCGGAAGGCTATCTGCTGTTGGCGCCGCATATCGATCAGCCGAACATGATCGGCCAGATTTCCACGATCCTGGGGCAGGCTCATATCAATATTAACGGCATGCAAGTCGGCAAGATGACAAAAGCGGGGCATAATATCATGGCGATTGCCGTGCAGGATGACATTCCGAACGATATTATGTTGAAGCTTCGCTCTATAGACGGGATACTCGGCATGAAACTGATTCATTGCGAAACGCAGTCGTAGGAGGTAGGTATGGTACGAATCATTTTAATCAGACATGGAGAAACGCAGTGGAACATTGAAGGCCGTTATCAAGGGCAGGAAGATACGGCGCTCAGCGAAAAGGGGGTGCAGCAGGGGCATCTGGTTGCCGAAGGGCTGCGTCAGGTCCCGATCGATGTCTGCATTTCCAGCCCTCTGCGCCGGTCGTATCTTACGTGTACTTTCTGCGCCGATCTGCACCGGCTCCAGGTTGTCAAGGACAAACGATTGCTGGAGATCAATCACGGTCTTTGGGAGGGACGTCTGGCCGATGAGATCAGACGTGCTTATCCGGCGGAATTCGCGGCCTGGCATGAGCGGCCGGAGACGGTGACCATGCCGGGAGACGGCGGCGAGTCGCTGGAAGACGTGCGGCGCCGCGTCAGGGACGCCTTTGCCGAGTATGCCGAGGCGTATGACGGGAAGACCGTTCTGGTAGCGGCTCATGACGCCGTTAACAAAGCGATTATTTGTGATCTGCTGGGCTTGGACATGAGTCATTTCTGGCAAATTAAGCAAGACAACACTTGCATAAATGTCTTGGAATGTCATAATGGTAAGTGGCGTTTGGTGCTTTTAAATTCAACTCTTCATATGGGGTACCTGTACAGCGATTGAACAAAAAGGATTATGATTTCAAGACGGTAAAGGAGACGATCAGCGATGTTAGATACTAAATTTATACGTGAAAATCTGGCTGCCGTGAAGGCTAATATTGAAAACCGGCACGCAAAGGTTGATTTGGACGCATTTGCAACTTTGGACGGAGAACGGCGCGAATTGATCCAAAAAGCGGAAGCGATGAAGAATGAACGGAATACGGCGACGCAAGAGATCAGTCGTTTGAAAAGGAATAAGGAAGATGCCGGTGAACAAATCAAAGCCATGAAACAACTGGGCGATGAAATCGATGCGCTCGATAAACAAATTCGCGATGTAGAAGGAAGACTCAGGGATATTCAATTGATGATTCCCAATATGTGTCACGCTTCCGTGCCCTTCGGCAATGATGACAGCGACAATCCGGAAGTGCGTAAGTGGGGCGAAGTGCGCAGCTTTGATTTCCAACCTCTCGATCATTGGGAAGTAGGAGAAAGACTGGGTATTCTCGATGCCGAACGGGCCGCTAAAGTTACAGGCTCACGCTTTTATTTTTATGTTGGCGCCGGCGCCCGTTTGGAACGCGCCGTCTACAATTTCATGCTTGACAGGCATACGGAAAAGGACGGGTATACGGAAGTGATCCCACCGTATATCGTCAATCGCGAATCCATGCAGGGAACAGGGCAACTGCCGAAGTTTTACGAAGATATGTTCCGTCTCGAAGGAACGGAATATTTCCTGATTCCGACGGCTGAGGTGCCGCTGACGAATTATTATCGTGACGAAATCATCGACGGTGCTCAACTGCCGATTTATTTGACGGCGCTGACGCCGTGTTTCCGCGCCGAAGCAGGTTCGGCGGGCCGCGATACGCGCGGGCTGATCCGTCAACATCAGTTCCATAAGGTGGAAATGGTCAAGTACGTAACGCCTGAATCAAGTTATGATGAACTGGATAAGCTGACACGGAATGCGGAAGACATTTTGAAGGAGTTGGGACTGCCGTATCATGTCGTGTGCCTCTGCAGCGGCGATATCGGTTTTTCGGCGGCCAAGACCTTCGATGTGGAGGTTTGGTTCCCTGCCCAACAGAAGTATCGGGAAATTTCTTCGTGCTCCAACACGGAAGACTTCCAGGCTCGCCGTGCCAATATTCGGTTCCGTCGTTCGCCGAAGGACAAACCGGAATACGTTCATACCTTGAACGGCTCCGGCCTGGCCGTCGGCCGGACGGTAGCCGCCATTTTGGAAAATTATCAGCAAGCCGACGGCAGCGTCATTGTGCCGGAAGCACTGCGACCGTACATGGGGTGTGACTTGATCACGAAACGCCTTTAAGCGTATCCGCTAAAACGGCGCCGCTTTTTTCAAAAATGCATCGGCCATTTAGGTGGAACGGCAGCTGTTCTGCGTCATGACTTGATTTTTCACATTAATTTGATATACTATACACAAGAGAAAACCCTACTGTGTGCGTAAATGGTCTCGATGTTTTGAACCAACACTTCATACATTGGGAGTCCGGGCTCTATTGCGGTAAAACAATGCCTTTTGCGGGACTGTTGAACCTCATAGGAGGACACCCACCTGCTTAGGCAGGCTCAAAACTCGGTTTATAAACGGCATGGTGGGGTTCTTTTTCTTATTTGTATACTGCTGACGATAGAGCCGCTGAGACATCTTGGCGGCTTTCTGTTTGATTGAAAAAGCAAATAAATGAACGGTTTGAGCAGATGTAAACTCGCTTTGGAAGGTGAACGGATTGGCACAGGGGAAAAAAGGTGCAATAAAGATGAAAGGCGCTTCGTCGGCGCGAACGGTGCGCAGGAGCGGTAAGAGACGTGGGCGCCGTGTCGATGCGGGGCTGATGAAATATGAGATCATTGGGTTGGTACTGGCTTTTTTCGGCATCTTCGCCAGTCTCGGCGTTATCGGTATCGGTACCGGAAACATTGGCGCCGGACTGGATTCCGCATTGGCCTGGGGGTTCGGTTTCGGTCGCATTGTATTTACTGTCGCCGTTTTGATACTGGGATTAAAATATATTATTGTACGCAAGGCCTGCCCGGTGAATGGTAATTGGCTTGCCGCCGCCTTGGTATATGTTTTGCTTCTGGCTTTTTATCACCTATGTCTCAGTACGGAGGGAACGGAATTCGCGTCGGACGTCCTGCGTTTCGGCGGCGGTCTTGTCGGCGCCGTTGTCGTTTCCCTGCTGCGCACGTTTCTCGGTTCTTTTGCCGCAGGGCTGGCGCTGCTCATCCTTTTGTTCATTACGATCATGATTTGGAAGAAGTTTTCTATTTCACGACCTGTTGCCATTGCTTCCGACAGGGCCGCAGAAGAAGTGGTTAAGGTCTCGGAAAAGGCTGCCGCCGGTATTCACGAAGCTTCGCGGTCACTGCGCCAACAGTGGCAGGAACGGCATATCTATGACGTGGAGAAAGACCTTGAGGAGTCAAGGGGCAGGGAGAAGGTGGACGTATCGTTGCCGCAAAAAGACGAAAACGGGCCGGTTCCGCGTACTGCCGATGAAACCGTGCCGGTCACGGCTGCGGAGACGGCTGACGACGGACTGAACGGACAAGCGCCGGCAGCGGAACCGGAGGAAAAAGGAGACGTGTTGCAGCCAGTGGCGGAAGCGGAAGAAGCCGCTTCTGCCGTCGTGCCGGAAATTGCTGTTCCTGTCGCTGCCGCCACTGCGCCGGCGCCGCAGGAAGGAACTGCGCCTGTCGCCGACATCGCGCTTGATCTTCCCGATCTTCGTCCCGTTGAAGTGGAACGGATCGATGCTGCCGCTGATGTGGGAACACAGGGGCAGAGCGCCGTGCCGACGGCTCAGGGAGAACGGACGTACCGGCTACCGCCTCTTTCCATTCTTCATGCCGGCAAGGAACAAGCGGCGGGACTTAGCGATGAAGTGCGGCAAAATGCAAAGATACTCCAAGAAACACTGCGAAGTTTCAATATTGACGCGACGATCATGAATGCCAGTCAAGGCCCGGCCGTTACGCGCTACGAACTGGAACCGGCGGCCGGTGTCAAAGTCAGCAAAATCGTTCACTTGGCCGACGACATTGCCTTGAAGTTGGCGGCAACGGATATTCGTATTGAAGCGCCCATTCCCGGCAAAGCTGCTGTCGGCATTGAAGTACCGAATAAAAAATTGACGGGTGTAGCGTTGCGCGACGTGCTTGATACCGATTCATTCAAGCATGCGGCTCGCGGCGTACCGGTCAGCCTGGGCAAGGATATTGCCGGCAACCCCGTTATTGCCGATTTGACGAAGATGCCGCATCTGCTTGTTGCCGGTTCCACCGGTTCCGGTAAAAGCGTATGCATCAATACCTTTATTGCCAGTATTCTTTTCAAGCAGCGGCCGGAAGATGTCAAACTGGTGCTGATTGATCCGAAGGTCGTCGAATTATCCAATTATAACGGAATTCCCCATTTGATGACGCCTGTCGTTACCGATCCCAAGAAAGCGGCAAATGTGCTGCGGTGGGCCGTTCGTGAAATGGATGACCGGTACAAACGGTTTGCGCAAACGAAAACCCGCGATATATCGCGGTATAATGAAATCAATCCGGAAGATGCCATGCCTTTTGTCGTGATCATTATCGATGAATTGGCCGATCTGATGATGGCGGCTTCCGGCGATGTTGAAGAATCCATCTGCCGTCTGGCGCAAAAAGCCAGAGCCTGCGGCATGCATCTGGTCCTGGCTACGCAGCGCCCTTCCGTCGACGTCTTGACGGGATTGATCAAAGCGAATGTGCCGAGCCGCATTGCTTTCGCCGTATCCAGTCAGATCGATTCGCGAACCATTTTGGATATGGCCGGCGCCGAAAAGCTTATCGGTAAAGGCGATATGTTGTTTTATCCTATGGGCGCATCGAAGCCGCTCCGCGTGCAAGGGGCCTTCATTTCGGATGGAGAAATCGACGAGTTGGTTGAATTTATTCGTTCTCAAGGTACTCCGGTGTACAGTGAAGCCGTGCAGAAAGCACAAGATGAGTCTGATGAAAAGGCCGATGCGCTTTTTGAAGATGAGCTGATGGAACAGGCTATCGCCATGGTGCTGGAAACGGGTCAGGCATCGGTATCCATGCTGCAGCGCCGCTTCCGTGTCGGGTTTTCCCGCGCTGCACGCATGGTCGATGCCATGGAAGCGCTGCACATCGTCGGGCCCGGCAATGGCAGCAAAGGCAGGGAAATTTTAATGACTGCCGAAGAAGTGGAACGGAAATATCTGCATTCATAAAAAGATATCAATTTTTGGGCAAGTGGTATATAATTATGAAAATGTGTAGTGGGGAAAGAAGGGAGCTGTTTTTTTGTCGTCTATCGGAGAAGTACTGCAGGCCGAACGGCAGCGGCAGGAGCGCACCTTGCCGGAAGTATCCCGTGCCGTACATATAAAGGAAGCGTATTTGGCAGCGTTGGAAGGGAATAGATTTGATGAAATACCGGGCGCTGTTTTTGTCAGGGGCTTTATCCGTACCTACGCATCTTATCTGGGCGTTGACGGTAAAGCGCTCGTGGAAGTTTACCGTGAAGGAATAACGCCGCAGCCGCCGCAGCCGGATGTGCGCCTGGTACAGCAGGCGCGGCAGCGCGATCTGAAGGGCAAAAAAATTGCCAGAAAGAGGCGAAATCAGGGACGGTGGCCGGAAATTACGATTGTTGCCGGTCTCGTTTTGTTTATTTTCCTCATTGCCTGGCTGCTCGTATAGGGGGACTGTATGTCACAGCAGTTTTTGGTCACGAGCCGCGCCGATATGGAAGAACGCGGTTGGGATCAGTTGGATTTCGTCTATATCAACGGAGATGCCTACGTCGATCATCCCGGCTTTGCCGCCGCTGTTATCGGCAGAGTGTTAGAAAGCCGCGGCTATCGGGTCGGTCTCATTTCGCAACCGGACTGGCAACGGTTGGAACCGTTCAAGGCGTTGGGAAGACCGCGTCTGGCGGCGTTGATTACGGCAGGCAATCTCGATTCGATGCTGAATGAAAAGACGGCGGCCAAAAAGATTCGTAATAAAGACAGCTACTCTCCCGGCGGCGCTATCGGACGCCGTCCGGAACGGGCTACCATCGTATACGCCAATCGTATGCGCGAAGCTTACAAGGATGTACCCGTCATTATCGGCGGCATTGAAGCCAGTCTGCGCCGCTTTGCCCATTATGATTACTGGTCCGATAAGGTGCGGCATTCGATTCTGCTTGACAGTAAGGCGGATATACTCAGCTACGGTATGGGAGAACGGTCGATAGTCGAAATAGCCGATGCGTTGGCTGAAGGAAAATCGCCGGCGGAAATGTACAACATCCGCGGCATCTGCTATGTTACAAGCCGAGAGCCGCGAGGGAAGAATCTCGTTTTCTGCCCTTCCTATGAAGAGGTGAAGAGAGATAAGAAGCTTTTTTCGAAAGCTTTTAAAATACAGTATGAAGAGCAGGATCCCTTTTACGGCAAGACGGTTGTGCAGGCGTCGGAAAATCGATATCTCGTCCAGAATCCGCCGGCGTTGCCGTTGACGACGGCTGAACTGGACGCGATATACGAATTGCCCTTTCAACGCCGGTGGCATCCCGCCTATGATGCAGTCGGCGGCGTCCCGGCTTTGCAGGAAGTCCAATTCAGCCTGACCAGCCATCGCGGTTGCTTCGGGAATTGTCATTTTTGTGCGATTGCCAGTCATCAGGGGCGGATTATTCAACATCGCAGTCATCAGTCCTTGCTGCGCGAAGCCGAGAAAATGACGACGTTGCCAGGCTTTAAGGGGTATATCCATGACGTCGGCGGTCCGACGGCCAATTTTCGCCATGCCGCCTGCCGTAAACAGGAAACGGAAGGCGCCTGCCGTAACAGGCATTGCGTCGGCAGTGAAGTCTGTCCGAACGTAAATGCGTCTCACAGCGATTACCTGGCACTGCTTCGGGAAATTCGCCATGTAAAAGGTGTCAAGAAGGTTTTTGTCCGATCAGGGTTGCGGTACGATTATCTTTTGGCGGATAATCCTGCCGAATTTATCGAAGAACTGTGTCGTTATCATGTCAGCGGGCAGCTTAAGGTCGCGCCGGAGCATGTCGTCAAGCATGTGACGGATCTGATGGGGAAGGCTGGCGTACAGGATTTTTTGCGTTTTAAAGAACTTTTTGACGAAGCCAATCGGCAAATCGGCAAGAAGCAATATTTGGTTCCGTATTTTATGTCCAGTCATCCCGGCTGTACGCTGAACGATGCCGTGGCGTTGGCCGAATTTTTGCGCGATATGCATATGCAGCCGGAGCAGGTGCAGGACTTTATTCCTACTCCGGGGAGTCTGTCGACGGCAATGTATTATACAGGTGAAAATCCGCTTACGGGAAAGCCCGTTTATGTTGCCCGCGGCAAAGAAGATAAGCGCATGCAGCGGGCTTTGATGCAATATGCTTCTCCGGCCAATTACGATCTCGTCTATCAGGCGCTCTGCCGCGCCGGCCGCCGCGATCTTATCGGTTACGGGTCCAAATGTCTGATTGGGCCGCGTCGGCTGCCGGAAAAGAGAGCGGCGCAAGACGACGGCCGGCCTGTCAAGAGACGTGTAAAGGTGAGAAAGAAGAGCAAGAACAGGTGAGTCTATGATTAAAAAACAAATGCCTTTCGTCGGCATCATCTTCTTTGTTATTTCCGTGTTGGCCTTATGCGCCTATGTCATTGAAGAGCAACAGGCGGCCAAGGCGGCGGCAGCTTACGAAGCGGAACGGCACCTGGTTGTCGTATCCGATTTGCCGGATGCCGTTAATCGGGATCTTGCCGCAGCCTTTTATGAGGAGACGAAACTGCGCATCCAGATACGCACGGAAAGCGACGATACGATACGCCGTCTTTTAAAAGACCCGAACGAGCGTATCCCGGATTTTGTCATTGCTTCGGAAGAAACGTTGTATAGCGAAGACGGATTACAACATTTGAAGGCCAGTTCGTCCGAGCGGGCAGCTGCGGTTCCGGAGCGGTTCAAAGCTGCTGACGGCAATTGGACGGGACTTTGGTTTGATCCTCTGGTTTTTGTTGTCAGCCGCGATTACTATGCCCGACGAGGTCGTGAGATCAACTATTGGGATGATTTGCTGACGGATCCGCAAGTCGTCGTTGCGTTTCCCGATCTGGCGGCTACCGATTTAACGGGAAATTTTCTGTTTCATTTCGTTTCACTGCGCGGTCAGGATAATGCGTCCTTGTATTTTAAGACCTTGCAGAACCACATCGGTGCTTACAGCACGTCTTTATCGCCGATTATTCTCCGCGTTGCCGGCAATGACGCCCAGATCGGCATTACCGACGGCGCTGCTGCCAGACAATATCGCAACGACGGGGCGCCGATCTACATCCTTTATCCGCAGGATGGGACCGCCTACTGGCTGACAGGCGCTGCACTTACGCAATGGTGCGCCGATGATGAGTTGGCGACTGCCTTTATGGACTGGCTTTTATCCTCACCTGTCGACGGCATATTGCAGAAAAATCATCTTTATTTAAACTATACGACCGATGCGTTACCGGCTCATGTTGATTCACGGGGCCACAGTCCGGTGTTTTTTGACATGGCACAGGTCGTTACCGAAAAAGAGCGGCGGCAGGTTCAGGATTGGTGGATCAAAACAATTCGCTTCGGGAAAGGAATGTAGATGGAAAATATAGGGTTTGTCAGTCTCGGTTGCTCTAAAAATTTAATTGATACGGAAGTGATGCTGGGGATTTTGAAAGATCATCATCTTCGCATTGTCGACGATTTGGCAGCAGCCGATATCATCATTGTCAATACCTGTACGTTTATTGAAAAGGCCAAAGAAGAATCGATTCGTACGATTTTGGATGCGGCGCGCTATAAAACGGAAGGGCGTTGCCGGATGCTTATCGTTACAGGCTGTCTCGGCCAACAGTATAGAGAAAGCCTGTTGGAAGAAATGCCGGAAGTCGACGCTCTTCTCGGTACCGGCTCATGGGATCGGATTTGGGAAGCCATTCAGGCTGTCAAACAAGGTCGGCGCGCCTGTTTTATGGATGACGTTCGTCACCTCTATGATCAGCATACGAGTCGGGTGCGAACGACGCCGACGTACAGCGCTTACGTCAAGATCGGAGAAGGGTGCAATAACGGCTGCACCTTTTGTATTATTCCTCAGGTTCGGGGACCGCTGTTCAGCCGGCCGATCGACTCGATTGTTGCGGAAGTGAAAACGCTGGCCGCCGAAGGCGTAAAGGAAATTAATCTGATCGCGCAGGATACGACGAGTTACGGTGTCGATATTGCCGGCGTATCGTTGTTGCCCGCGTTATTGCGGCAGTTGGTGGAAATTGACGGTATCCGCTGGATCAGGCTTTTCTATTTATATCCCCATTACTTTACCGATGAATTGATGGAGCTCATGATTAGGGAGGAAAAAATCTGTCCTTACGTCGACTTGCCGCTTCAGCATATAGCGCAGTCCGTATTGGAACGAATGAATCGACGCGATTCACAGGCTGATGTCCTCGCCTTGATCCAAAAGCTCTGTCGGCATGGCCGTAAATTGGCTTTACGTTCCACTTTTATTGTCGGATTTCCGGGCGAAACGGAAGCGGAGTTTCAGGAACTCTGCAACTTTGTTGAAGATACGGCGTTTGATGCTGTCGGTGTTTTTTCCTATTCACAGGAAGACGGGACTGCAGCCGCCAAAATGCCTGATCAGATTTCTGCCGCAGTAAAAGAAGAACGTTATCATATGCTGATGTCGATCCAGGCTGCCGTATCAGAACGAAGGAATCGAAGTCTCGAAGGAACGTTGCATACGTTTCTGGCGGAAAAAATCGTTGAAGAAGACGGCGTCGTGCAGGCTGTAGGGCGGATTGAGATACAAGCTCCCGAGGTTGATGGTCTGACCTATGTGGATAATGCCGCCGGCCTGCAGCCCGGCGATATGGTTGTCGTTCGCATCGTGCAGGGCTTTGCGTATGATTTGACTGCAGAATTGGCGGAATGAGAAAGGAGCGGCTATGTTTGTAGAACTGGTGACGACAGGCTCGGAATTGCTTATGGGAGAAATCGGCAACGATAACGCCCGCTATTTGTCACAGCAGCTGAATCGCCTGGGATATTCCGTTTTGTACCAGACGACGGTAGGTGACAACCCGCAGCGCATGAAAGCGGTTTTGGAGACGGCGCTGCAGCGTGTCGACATCGTCATTACGACAGGCGGGCTCGGTCCAACGCAGGGGGATATGACTAAACTTGTCGGCGCAGAGGTGCTTGGGCTCCCCTTGGTCTATCATCATTCCGTCATGGCAGACATATCTTCCTGGCTTCAGGCGCACCATCCCGAACGGAGCTCGCTGACGGCTAACCAAAAGCGGCAGGCCATGATTCCGGAAGGCGCCGTTATTTTTTCCAATGAAGCCGGTACGGCGCCGGGGATTGCGGCGGAACAGGGTGGCAAGGTTTTGATCCATCTGCCCGGGCCGCCGCGAGAAATGCAGTGGATGTTTGTGCATCGGGTACAGCCGTATTTGCTGCAGCGGTTCGGACCGCAAGGGTACATTCAGTCTCTGTACGTCAATATTTACGATATGGGTGAGGCGCTGCTGGAAGAAAAGTTGATGGATCTGATTATAGCGCAGTCGAATCCGACAATTGCCATGTATGCCCGTCCCGGATTCGTCGAAGTTCGTCTGACGGCACAGGCGGAAACGGCAAACGCCGCACAGTCGCTGCTGCAGCCTCTTGAAAAAGAATTGCGGCGACGGCTGGCGCGGACGGCGGTCACTTTTAATGAGGAAACCATTGCCGACGCCTTGGGACGGGAGCTGCGCAGACGCCGGTTAACTGTTGCCGCCGCCGAATCATGTACCGGCGGCCTGATCGGTTCGCTGATTACCGATATCCCGGGCAGTTCCGGTTATTTTCGCGGGTCTGCCGGGACCTATTGCAATGAAATGAAAGAGAAATTGCTCGGCGTGTCGCCGGCGACACTTGCGACCTTTACCGAGGTCAGCGCTGAAACCGCCGCTGAAATGGCGCGCGGCAGCCGCCGGCTTTACGGCTGCGATCTGGCCGTCAGCACGACCGGTGTTGCCGGCCCCGGCGGCGGTACGGAAGAACGGCCCGTCGGTTTGGTATACACCGGTATAGACGGTCTCTGGGGAACGGCCGTGCATCGCGATATTTATCCCGGCGACAGGATGGAAATAAAGTACCGCGCCGCAACGCGGGCAATATACTACGGATTACAATATGTATTGGAGCACCAAGAATAGGAGAAAACGATGGAAGCGAAACAAGCAGCTCTTGAGAATGCCTTGCGCAAGATTGAAAAGGATTTTGGTAAAGGCGCCATTATGCGCCTTGGCGACTTGGCCGGGAAGATGAACATGGAGGTCATCTCGACGGGATCGCTGGCCTTGGACCTGGCTGTCGGCGTCGGCGGATTTCCGCGCGGCCGCGTCATCGAAATCTACGGTCCCGAATCATCGGGGAAGACGACGTTGGCGTTGCACGCCATTGCTTCGGCACAGAAAAACGGCGGTATTGCCGCATTTATCGATGCCGAACATGCATTAGATCCCGTTTATGCCCGGCATTTAGGTGTCGATACGGCTGATTTGCTGATTTCCCAGCCCGATAACGGCGAGCAGGCGCTGGAAATTACGGAAGAACTCGTGCGCAGCGGCGCTGTCGACATCATTGTCGTCGACTCCGTTGCGGCCCTTGTGCCGAAAGCGGAAATTGAAGGCGAAATGGGAGATTCCCATGTCGGTTTGCAGGCGCGGCTGATGAGTCAGGCCCTGCGCAAGCTGACGGGGATTATTTCCAAATCGAAAGCAATCGTCATCTTCATTAATCAGCTCCGTGAAAAAGTCGGCGTCATGTTCGGCAATCCGGAAACGACGACAGGCGGCAGGGCGCTGAAATTCTATTCGTCCATCCGCATTGAAATCCGCAAGGGCGAGGCGATTAAGAGCGGCGGCGATGTCATCGGCAACAGAGCTCGCGTCAAGGTCGTAAAAAACAAAGTCGCGCCGCCTTTCCGCAACTGCGAATTCGACATCATGTACGGAACGGGCATTTCCAAGGAAGGAACGATCCTGGATTTGGCGTCTTCTATGGATATTGTTGAGAAGAGCGGCACTTGGTATTCGTATAAGGGAGAGCGGCTGGGGCAGGGCAAGGAAAATGCCAAAGCTTACTTTCAGGAACATCCGGACGTGGCGGACGAAGTGGAAAAAATCATTCGCGATACGTTGGCGGCGGAACCGGAAAAGTTTGATGAAGTGCTGACGGATATTCCGGAAACGAGTACTGACGGTACCGATGCGTGACCATGGGATTTTCTGAGGCCTACAACGAAGCGCTGCGGTTTCTCCGTGTGCGCTTCCTCAGCGAAGCGGAGATGCGCGGCAAATTGACGCGTAAGGGAATTGACGGGCGTTTGGCCGACGCCGTCGTCGGCCGTCTTAAGGAAGAACGGCTGCTTGATGATTGCCGTCTGGCCCGCTCAGTATATCGTTATTATCGCCAAAAAGAACAGTACGGACATCGTTACATCTGTAATAAATTGCGTCAGCGGCACCTGCCGATACCGGCCGATGCGGAACCGGGCGATGAATATGAAACGGCTTGCCGACTGTTGCGCAGACGCTTCGGGGAAGAAACGCCGGATATCCGGAAAATAAGCCGTTTTCTGGCTTATCGCGGTTTTTCGGGGGCCGTTATCCGCGCTGTAACGGAAACGTATTTTCCTTGACAGGAATGTGAAAAAAAACTACAATTAGAGTAGTCAGTTTCCTGACTGAAGATTATTTTGCATAGGTATAGGTTTTTTGAAAATGAAGTAAAGAAATTAATGATTCATATTAAAAAAGCCGGACAGTACGTTCGGTTTTTTTTATTGAAAAGGAGGTGAAATCAGGAATGTTGGCAATACTAGCTACAGCAGTTGTCTTCGCCGTGATCGGTCTTGGCGCCGGTTATTATTATCGCGTGAAGATAGCTGAAGGAAAACTGGGTCAAGCTGAAGTCGAAGCGGAACGGATTGTTTCCAATGCCAGACAGACGGCGGAAGCCCACAAGAAGGAACTTATCCTCGAAGGGAAAGAAGAAGTCCACAAGCTGCGTGCCGACGTCGAACGCGAGAATAAAGAGCGTCGCGCGGAAATACAACGCATGGAACGGCGTCTCCTGCAGAAGGAAGAGCATTTGGACAAAAAGACGGAAGTGATTGAAAAAAAGGAAGAATCGCTGATTCGCAAGGAAAATGAAATCGCTAAAGTCAGAGAGAAAGTAGATTTGCTCCATGATCGGCAGATGGCGGAGCTTGAACGGATTTCGGGACTTACCTTTGAAGACGCGAAGGAATTACTTCTGAACAACGTCAGAACGGAAGTTAAGCATGACACGGCAATTATGATTAAAAATCTCGAAGACGAGGCGAAAGAAGAAGCTGAAGGGAAGGCCAGAGAAATTATCTCGATGGCAATCCAGCGGTGCGCCGCCGATCATGTGGCAGAAACAACGGTTTCCGTCGTTTCTTTGCCTAACGATGAAATGAAAGGGCGGATCATCGGTCGTGAAGGCCGTAATATCCGTGCCATTGAAACGCTTACCGGCGTCGATTTGATTATTGACGATACACCGGAAGCGGTCATATTATCCTGTTTTGATCCGATTCGCCGAGAAGTTGCCCGTATCGCGTTGGAAAAATTGATCGTCGACGGTCGGATTCATCCTGCGCGCATTGAAGAAATGGTTGAAAAAGCTCGTAAGGAGGTCAATCAGAAGATTCGCGAAGCGGGAGAACAGGCAACGTACGAAACAGGCGTGCGCGGCCTCCATCCGGAATTGATCAAAGTTCTCGGACGTCTGCGTTATCGCACCAGCTACGGACAAAACGTGCTGCGTCACTCTATCGAAGTTGCGCAGCTTGCGGGAATCATGGCAACAGAGCTCGGCGTAGACGCAACGATGGCCAAACGCGCCGGCTTAATTCACGATATCGGCAAAGCGTTGGATCATGATATGGAAGGAACGCACGTTTCCATTGGCATTGATGTCGCCAAGAAGTACGGCGAATCAAAAATAGTCATCAATGCGATTGCCTCTCATCACGGCGATGAAGAACCGTCCACGATTGAGGCTGTGCTTGTCGCGGCAGCTGATGCCGTTTCGGCGGCTCGTCCGGGAGCGCGTCGGGAAACGCTTGAAAATTATTTGAAACGATTGACAAAACTGGAAGAAATCGCCGAATCTTTTGACGGTGTCGAAGACTGTTTCGCCATTCAGGCAGGCAGAGAAATTCGGGTTATGGTAAAACCGGAAAAATTGAGCGAAGACGACTGTGTCATCCTCGTTCACGATATTGTCAAACGGATTGAAGCTGAATTGGAATATCCCGGTCAGATCAAGGTTGTTATTATCCGCGAAACACGGATGATCGATTATGCAAAATAAAAGGCCCCATCAGAAAAGCCCCTTACCGGAAAGGTAAGGGGCTTTTACTGCGATCGGACTATAACCGGCGTTCCCGGCGGGGATGGACGGGACGAAACGTACGTCTTTTTCTGCCGGCAAAAGAAGATGGAGTGCGGAATGGTATTTGCAGAGACTTTTATTTTTAGACTTGCCAAATGATTTCTGTCATGATATAATCTTCCTTGTTCGGAGTTATCGACTGTTCCGAATGGAAACGGCCCCGTGGTGTAGCGGTTTAACATGTCGCCCTGTCACGGCGAAGATCGTCAGTTCAAATCTGATCGGGGTCGCCATTTTGCTCAGGTAGCTCAGTCGGTAGAGCAGGGGACTGAAAATCCCCGTGTCGGCGGTTCAATTCCGTCCCTGAGCACCAATCATGCGGAAGTAGCTCAGTGGTAGAGCACCACCTTGCCAAGGTGGGGGTCGCGAGTTCGAGCCTCGTTTTCCGCTCCATAGTATGGCGGCATAGCCAAGCGGTAAGGCAGAGGTCTGCAAAACCTTCATCCCCAGTTCGATTCTGGGTGCCGCCTCCATAGTTTTTCTGTCATGCCGAGGTGGCGGAACTGGCAGACGCAACGGACTTAAAATCCGTCGGATAGAAATATCCGTACCGGTTCGATTCCGGTCCCCGGCACCACTCAATCAAACATTGTAAAGGGGCTCGGCAGGGGCCTTTTGCAGACGACCAGAAGGTTTGGATGTAGATCCAAGCCTTTTTTGTTACATGCCTTTGAAAGGGACGTTGCAGACGAGATGGGGGAATATCGTTACAAAGTATCGGATTTTGAAGGGCCGTTGGACCTGCTCTTATATCTGATCGAGAAGAATAAAGTCGATATCTATCATATCCCTATTGTGGAGATTACGGATCAGTTTAATGAGTACATAAGTCAGATCAAGTCTTTCGATGCTAATTACGGCAGCAAGTTTTTCTTGATGGCGGCAACGCTGCTGCAGATCAAGTCACGTCATTTGCTGCCGAAGGTACCGAAAGCAAGCGATGAGGCTGAAGACGATTTACAGGAGGCGTTGGTCCGTCAGTTGGTCGAATACAGGCGGATGAAGGCTCTTTCACAAGTGATGGGAACGCTTTGGGAAGCGCGCAGCTATATGTTGGACAGGGAGCGAACGCCGTTGCCGCATGAGCCGAAGTTTTCTGGAACCATTCAAAAAAATGCCCTGTATCAAGCCTTTCATACGGTTTTCCTGGCATTGGAAGAATCGACGCCGGCAGTTGTACGGATACGGCAGGAAATCTATACGGTCGATGAATGTATGGAGCGGGTGAAGGAACTGCTTGCCAGACAGCGGAAACCGGTGACGCTTTCCGACATTTTCCGCTCTTGCCGTACGAAATTAGAATTGATCATTACTTTTTTGGCTGTCTTGGAATTAGTAAAAATGGGACAATGCCGGACTATATCTGACGGAGACGATGGACATGCCCTTGCCTTGCAATACAACTGCAGAGCCGGAGAGAACGGCAATTTTGGAAGCGCTGCTCTTTCTCAGCGGTGAACCGCTGACCGTTGCGGATTTAAGCGCCCATACGGGATGGACGGCAGATACGGTACGGGATACGGCAGCAGCGCTGCAACGACTGTTACTTCATGAACAGCATGGCATTACGCTGCTGACAGTAGCCGGAGGGTATCAGCTGGCAACGAAGAAAGAACTGCACGACCGGATCAATTGGGTTCGCAGCGGGACGACGGAATTATCAGCTATGGCGTTGGAAGTGCTGTCCATCATCGCTTTTAAGCAACCGATAACAAGGGCGGAAATAGAAAAGTTGCGCGGCGTTTCGTCGGGACATATCGTTTCGGCTTTGTTGCAGCAGGGCCTGATCCAGGACCTGGGGCGTAAAGATACGCCTGGCAGGCCTATTTTGTACGGAACGTCACCGTACTTTTTGGAATGTATCGGCTTGAATTCATTAGATGATTTGACGATCCTTTTACGGGAAGAAAATTTTGACGCAGATGCAGCTGGCGCTGTACAGGAGGAAGAAAATGGAACGATTGCAAAAAGTGATGAGTAGTTGCGGCGTTGCTTCGCGGCGCGCTTCGGAGCAATTGATCCTGGCTGGTAAGGTGCGTGTCAACGGCGTCATCGTCAAGGAATTGGGCGTAAAAGTCGATCCTGATCGCGATGTCATCGTCGTCAACGGGCAGAAGCTGGAGATGCAGCCGAAGCATTATTATCTCTTCAATAAACCGAAGGGGGTCATTACGACAGCAAGCGATGATCAGGGAAGAGAAACCGTTTTAGACTACTTTTCAGCCGTAAAGGACAGAATTTATCCTGTTGGCCGCTTGGATCAAAATACGGAAGGGTTGCTGCTGCTGACTAATGACGGCGCTTTGGCAAATATCCTGATGCATCCGAGTCGGCTTGTCGATAAGACGTATGAAGTCAGAATCAAAGGTCGCGTTGCCGAAGGGCATTTGCAGAAGCTGGCAGACGGCGTTAAACTCGCCGACGGAATGACGGCGCCGGCGATTGTCTGTTATAACGGATATGACGGTGCAAACGACATGACGACGTTGGAGATTACGATCCATGAAGGGCGCAACCGACAAGTGCGGCGGATGGTTGAATATTTCGGCTATAAAGTGCATAATTTAAAGCGTGTACAGTACGCTTTTCTGACGCTCCATGGCGTCAAGCGCGGCGCTTACCGCCGTTTAACGCGCGAAGAAGTTAGAGAATTATATCGATATAAATAAAGGTACGCATTGACGATGAAAAACGTTCTGGTTGTCGGGGCCGGCGCTGCCGGTATCATGGCGGCTCTGGCCGCTGCCGAAGCAGGTGCAGCGGTCCGACTTTTTGAAAAAAATGATATTGTAGGGAAAAAGATGGGAATTACCGGCAAAGGGCGGTGCAATCTTACCAACTCTTGCTCCATGGCCGAATTTATCAGCCACACACCGGGAAACGGCAGATTCCTTTTCAGCGCTTACAGGCAGTTTACGAACCGGGATTTGATGGCCCGTGTGACGGCATGGGGATTACCTCTCAAGGAAGAACGCGGCGGTCGTATTTTTCCTTGTTCCGACAGCGCCGTCGAAGTGCGCAGACTTTTTTACCGGCAGCTCCGCGAGCATAGAGTGCAAATCCACTTTAACGAAACTGTAGAGCGCCTATGGCGGGAAGCTGGCGGCTGGCAGGCAGAAACGGTAAAGGGACGGTATGCCGCCGAGGCCTGCATCATTACGACCGGCGGCGTTTCGTACCCCGTTACCGGTTCAACTGGCGACGGCCATCGCTTTGCCGCCGCTTTGGGACATTCCGTCAGTTGCCTGAAACCGTCTCTGATTCCCTTTGTGACCGCTGAAGCGTGGCCCGGCGATCTTGCCGGTTTGTCTTTACGGAATGTGGCGGGAACACTTTGGCAAAAAGGAAAGAAAATAGATACTCGTTTCGGCGAAATGCTGTTTACGCATTTCGGCGTTTCAGGCCCGATCATTTTAATGCTCAGTGCGGCGGCAGCGCACGGAAAGGACATCGTTTTTCCGTTGGAACTGACATTGAATCTTAAGCCGGCGCTGACAAAGGAAAAACTGGATGCTCGCGTGCAGAGGGATTTACAGCAATATGTCCGCAAGCAAATGGGGAATGCGCTGAATGATCTTTTGCCGCAACGGTTGATTCCCGTTGTTTTGCGACAAGCAGGCATTGAGGCGAAGCTTCCTGTCAGTCAGCTGACAAAAGAGCGGCGGCAGGATTTGGTGGAAACGTTGCAGGAACTCCATCTTACCATTACGGCGACGCGACCTGTCAGCGAGGCGATCGTTACGGCCGGCGGCGTTTCCGTCAAGGAAATCAATCCGCAGACGATGGAATCCAAAGTCGTTCCGCAGCTGTATTTTGCCGGTGAAGTTCTTGATATTGATGCGTTTACAGGCGGTTACAATTTACAGGCAGCCTTTTCCACCGGTTTTGTTGCCGGCAAGGCGGCTGCAGAGGAGATAGCGGAATGAGGAAAATAACTGTCGCCATTGACGGGCCGGCAGGTGCCGGCAAGAGCAGCGCCGCTAAGATTGCGGCAAAGAGGCTGCATTATTTATATATTGATACGGGAGCTATGTACCGGGCCTTTACGTGGGCATTATTGGAGCGGCAGCTGTCGATTGCTGATGAAGAAAAAGTGGCGGCATTGGTGGAAACTGTTTCGATCCGGTTGGAAGCAGGCGAAGAACGGTGCCGCGTTTTTGTCGATGCCAGAGAGGTGACGAAGGAAATCCGCAGTTATGACGTGTCTGCTCATGTTTCAACCGTTGCGGCTCTTGCAGTGGTGCGGCGAAAACTGGTACAATTACAAAGGGAAATGGCTGCCGGCGGCGGTGTGATTTTAGATGGCCGTGATATCGGCACAGTCGTTTTGCCGCAAGCTGATTTGAAGTTGTATCTGACGGCATCTGTCGCTTCTCGGGCGCGGCGGCGCTGGCTTGAGGTACAGGCGGCGGGAGGGACGGAAACCTTGGCGGACATTGCCGCCAACATTGCCGCTCGTGATAAGTTGGATTCGGAGCGGGAGATTTCACCGCTGCGCCGAGCCGATGATGCCGTTTTGCTCGATAACAGCGAATTGACGCTGGACGAAACGGCGGACATGATTTGTCGCTTGATTGAGGCGAGGGCGCGATGAGAGCTTTTTCATACAAGATCATTCGATTTCTTTTCAATGCAGTAACGTATGTTTGGCTGGGAATGAAAGTGTACGGCGCAGAACGGATACCGCAGTCGGGGGCGTTTATTGTGGCCTGCAATCATGCCAGTTATTTCGATCCGCCGTTATTGGGAACGGCCATGCGGCGGCGATTGATCCATTTTATGGCGAAAGAGGAATTGTTTCGAAATCCCCTTATGGGTCGGTTCTTGCGGTATGTTCATACTTTTCCCGTGCGACGCGGTCATGTCGATCGCAAAGCCGTCGTCGAATCGCTCCGAATTTTGCGGGAAGGGCATGTGCTGGGCATATTTCCGGAAGGGACGAGCCGCAATCAGGGGAAATTGGGCCGTTTTCATGAAGGAATGGCCGCTATCGCCATTAAAGCGGGCGTGCCGGTTTTGCCGGCGGCAGTCGTCAATTCGCGGACATTGCCGAAGAAGAGCGGTCCTGTCTGTGTTGCTTTCGGTGAACCGCTATATCCGCCTCGGGGAGCAGGCGGCAAAGAGGATGTGGAAACCTTTACCGCTGCCGTTCATGCGGCGGTGGAACGATTGCTGGATCGTTATGGAGGTGCAGTATAATTGCGCGTGATTATTGCAGAGGCCTGCGGCTTTTGTTACGGCGTGCGCCGCGCCGTCGACCTTGCAGCCGAGGCCGTTGCCGGAACACATACACTGGGGCCGATTATTCATAACCCGCAGGTAGTAGGAGCGCTGGCGGAACGGGGCGTCTCACCGGTTCATTCCTTGGATGAGGTGGCCGATCGATCAAAGATCCTGATTCGTTCTCACGGTGTCGGTCCGGCCGTTTATCGGCAGGCGGAAGCGAAACGGTTGGAATTGGTCGATGCCACTTGTCCCCATGTAAAAAAAGCGCAATATGATGCGCAAAAAGTTATCGAAGAAGGCATTCCCTTAATTATTATCGGAGAAAAAACCCATCCTGAAGTAATTAGTATTTCACAATGGGGGGGCAATCGTGCTATTATAATAGATAAGGAAGAAGAAGCGCAGCAAATTCCGTTCTGTAAAAGGATGGGCGTTGTTGTGCAGACGACCTTTTCACAGGCGCATTTCAAGCGCATTGCCGCCATATTGGAAACGAAGACCGATCAGCTTGACGTTTATATGACGATCTGTACGGCAACACAGCAACGGCAGGAATCGGCTGTGAAGCTGGCAGTAAAAGTGGATGCAATGATTGTCATTGGCGGCAAAAACAGTGCCAATACGGGACGACTGGCAGAGGTCTGCCGCGATGCGGGCTGTCCGACTTATCACATTGAGACGGCAGGCGAATTGCAGGAAAAGTGGTTCCGCGGCATGAAGGAAATAGGCATCACCGCCGGTGCTTCAACACCGGATTGGATAATACAGGAGGTTGTTAAGATTATGGAAAATTTGCAAGCAGAAGGCACAGAAGTAATGAGTGAAGAATTGTTGGACCAGTATGACTATGAAGAAAATCCAAAGAAAGGCGATGTCGTAAAAGGCACGGTTATTTCTGTGAACGATGATGCTGCCTATGTTTCCATCGGCACGAAGGCAGAAGCTGTTTTGCCGAAGAAGGAAATGGCTGTACCGGCGCCGGAAAAAGCGAGCGATTTTGTCAAAATCGGCGATGAATTGACGGTGGAAATTGCCAACAACATCAAAGAAGAAGGCGCTATTGTCGTTTCCCTCGTTAAGATGAAAAAGGTTGAAGACTGGAAGGAAGTTCGCGCTGCTTTTGAAGCGGATGAACTGATCGAATGTACTGGCAAGGAGATCAATAAAGCAGGTCTCGTTGTTTCCATTAAATCGCTGCGCGGGTTTATTCCGCTTTCACAGGGGGATGTCCGTTTCGTGAAGTCTCTCGATTATCTTGTCGGCGAAACGTTCCCCGTTAAAGTCATTGACCTTGATGAACATAAAAATCGTCTGGTTCTTTCCCGTAAAGCCGTTTTGGAAGTGGAACGGGAGAAACAGCGCGCCGAAATTTTGGAAAATATTGAAGAAGGGGCCGTTATGCACGGTACCGTTGTCAAGATCATGCCTTATGGCGCCTTTATTGATCTCGGCGGCGTAGAAGGGTTGCTTCATATTTCCGACATTTCGTGGAAACGGATCAGTTCGGTTGACGCCGTTTTGAAAGCCGGCGATGAACTCGACGTGCTGGTTCAAAAATTCGATCAGGAAAAGAACCGTATTTCTCTTTCCCTGAAGGCGCTGCAGAAAAATCCGTGGATTGCTGCAATTGAAAAATTCGAAGTCGGAGATGTTGTCAAGGGGGAAGTAAAGAAGTTATTGCCTTTCGGCGCGATCTTGGCTATTGATCCGGAATTGCAGGGCTTGCTCCACGTTTCCGAATTAAGCGAACAACGCGGCGCCGTCGTTAAAGATTTGGTGAATATCGGTGATGTTTTGGATGTCAAAATCATCGCTGTCGATACGGATAAGAAAAAGATATCCTTAAGTGTGCTGGCTGTCCAGAAAGATGCAGAAGCGCAGGAAGTCCGCAATTATTTGGAAAATGCGGCAGAGGAAGCGGCTACTATCGGGGACACTGTAGAAGATAAATAAGTTTTCGGGAAAGGATAGCCGGGGATTACCGGTTATCCTTTTTTTGCTTTATAGGAAAGGGTCTGCATGAAAAACAGATTGAAGCCTGTCATTTCGAAGGTAGCGGCAGGGAGCAGGGCGGCGCAAAAAGGATTGCAGCCGGGAGACGTGATCGTTTCCGTGAACGGCCAAAACGTGTCGGACCTGATTGACTTGAACTTTGCGTTGGCCGATGAAGATGTTCATTTAGTCGTTAAAAACGGCGACGCATTGCGGGACTGTTATTTTCAGAAGCGTTTTGGCGAGGATTTGGGAATAACGATGGAATCAGCGGTTTTTGACCATATCCGGCAATGCCGCAATAATTGCATCTTTTGTTTCATTTCTCAAATGCCGAAGGGAATGCGGCCATCTCTTTATGTTAAAGATGATGACTATCGCATGTCTTTTTTGACAGGCAGTTTTATTACCTTATCCAATATGTCGGAAGCCGATCTGAAACGGATTATTCAGTACCACTTGTCGCCGCTCCATATTTCCGTTCACACGACAAATGGTGCGTTGCGCAGTCGCATGATGCGGCAGGAACGGACGGCGGATATTCTGAAAGAATTGCAAAATCTTGCTGCCCATGACATTGATATGTATTGTCAGATCGTGTTAGTGCCGGGGTATAATGACGGCGAAGAATTTACGAAGACGCTGCGTGATTTTGCGTCGTTAGGGGATCATGTCCTCGGTGTTGCCGTCGTGCCCCTGGGCATGACCCGTTTCCGGCAGGATTGCGAGCCTTTGAATCCTGTAACAGAGGCGTGTGCCAAGGATATTATCGAGCGGGCGAAGCCTTTCATCATGGACAGCCGGGAACGGGGACGCGGCAGTTTTGTTTATCTTGCCGACGAATTTTATCTGAAGGCTCATGAGGCGTTGCCGCCTGCCGCTTGGTATGACGGGTATGAGCAGATTGAAGACGGCATCGGCATGCTGCGGCTGTTTGAGGAACAATGGCATCAGTGGGACGGCATGACGCGCGCAACGTACGCGCGAAAACTGAACCTGGCTTTGTTTACGGGAACCTTGGCGGCGCCATTTATTGAAAATCTGGTCAATGAAATCTGCATTGCCAATTTGCATTGCCAGATCATACCGGTGGAAAATGACTATTTCGGCAGTCAAATTAACGTTGCCGGTCTTTTGACGGCAACGGATATGTTGCGGACGTGGCGGGGGCTGTCGCAGCCTTTTGACGGCCTGATTATTCCCGGAACGGCGCTGCGGAAAGGCGAGAATATTTTTCTCGACGACGTGACTTTGGCGGAATTTGAAAAAGAGATCGGCGTTCCTGTCCGTGTCAGCGAATTTGCACCGGACCTGAAACAATTGTTATATCATTGGGATGAAGATAAGGAGTAATTGTGTATGTATAAACCCTTAGTGGCCGTCGTAGGCAGACCGAATGTCGGGAAATCAACGCTTTTCAACGCAATTGTAAAGAAACGCATCTCCATCGTGGAGGATCTTCCCGGCGTAACGCGGGATCGGATTTACTTTGATGCTGAATGGCTCAACCAGGAATTTACGATGGTCGATACCGGCGGTATTGAGTTTGTTGATGAAAAAAATCATATTTTTACAAGCATGCGTTACCAGGCGGAACTGGCTATCCATGAGGCGGACGTGATTATTTACGTCGTTGACGGCAAAACAGGTATTCAGCCGCAGGACCAGGAAATAGCGACGCTTCTGCGCGCAAGCGGTAAGTCGGTTATTTTGGCGGTCAATAAAATCGACAGCGTTGAGCAGGAAATGAATATTTACGAATTTTACGGTCTCGGGTTGGGCGATCCTATCGGCGTTTCTGCAGTTAATCTGATGAATCTCGGCGATTTATTGGACGAGGTTTTGAAATACATTCAGAAGGTTCCGGTTCTTGACGAGGATGACGGCTCTATTCACATTGCGCTGGTCGGTCGTCCCAATGTCGGCAAGTCTTCAATGACCAATGCGCTGCTCGGTAAAGATCGCGTCATCGTCAGCAATATTCCCGGTACGACGCGGGATTCCATTGACACCCATTGGAAGCACGACGGTACGGAATTCGTCCTTATTGATACGGCGGGAATGCGGCGGAAGGGAAAAATTGACTTGCCTGTGGAACGGTACAGCGTCGTTCGGGCACTGCGCGCCGTTGACCGATCAGACGTTGCCGTATTGGTTTTGGATGGCCTTGACGGTGTGACGGAACAAGATAAAAAAATTGCCGGATATATCCATGAAGCCGGCAAAGGCTGTATCATCGTCGTCAATAAATGGGATCTGGTTCCGAAGGACAGCAAGACTTCTTTGAAATATACGGATGATATTCGCCGCGAACTGGCTTTTATGCAGTATGCACCGATACTTTACGCATCGGCATTGACGCATCAGCGAATCGATCGGTTGGCCGATCTGGTCAAGTACGTTTCGGAACAGCAGCACATGCGCGTGTCGACAAGTGTGCTGAATGAACTGTTGGAAGATGCGCAATTGACCAATCCGCCGCCGGCAAAGGGCGGCAGACCGCTGAAGATTTATTATATGACGCAAGCGTCGGTACAGCCGCCGACCTTTGTGCTTTTTGTCAATGACCCGCAGTTGCTTCATTTTTCTTATACCCGTTATTTGGAAAACCGTCTTCGGGAAACGTTCGGCTTTGAAGGAACGCCGCTGCGCCTGATCGTCCGCGGCAAGAAGGGAGACGATGCGTTATGATGTCGTTGTTGTATCTGCTTTTGGCGTATATTGTCGGCTCTTTCCCCAGCGGACTTGTCGTCGGCAAGTTTTTTTTCCATACGGACTTGCGGGAATACGGCAGTCATAATATCGGCGCGACAAATGCGTACCGCGTGTTGGGCGCCATGCCCGGACTGGCTGTGCTGATTCTCGATATTGCCAAAGGCGTGTCAGGTGTTTGGCTGGGGAAACTCGCCGGCGCCGCTGCTCCGGAATATCAGATTTATTTGATGATTGCCGGCGGGCTCATTGCTATTATCGGTCATTCCTGTTCGCTGTTTCTCCAGTTTAAGGGCGGCAAGGGGGTGGCAACGGGGTTAGGCGTTATTTTGTTTTTGGCGCCCGTTGAAACGGCGATCGTCTTTCTGGTTTGGTGTGTCATCGTCGCGGTTACGCGTATCGTATCCCTGGGATCAATCGTGGCGGCGGCGCTTGTTCCTGTTGCGATGTACTTTTTTGATGAACCTCTCCCGGTCACTGGTTTCGGACTGTTGGCTGCTGTCCTGGTCATCGTACGCCATAAAGATAACATTATCCGACTTCTTCATGGCAATGAATTAAAAGTGGAACGAGTAAAAACAAAGTAGCTGATAAAATTTTAATCTGATGTTCCTTTCCTATTTGATATGTATAAAAAAACGTGTATAATTGATTGTGTACAAGCAGGTGGTGTTGTGAGAATTATAGCGGGTTCCGCGCGAGGGCGCCTTTTAAAATCGCCGAAAGGCATGCTGACGCGGCCGACGCTCGACAGTACGCGGGAAAGTTTGTTCAATATTCTCGGACCCGGGGCGCTGAAAGATGCTGCCGTTCTCGATATCTTTGCCGGTACCGGTGCCTTGGGACTGGAAGCGGTAAGCCGCGGTGCGACAAAAGCCGTTTTTATTGACAGCAGGACCGGCGCTCTGATTAGGGAAAATGCGTTGTTGTGCCGTGCGGCCGATCGATGCACTGTCCTTGCCGGTGATTATAAGCGCATGTTGGCACATCTTCAAGGAGAACGGTTCGACTATATTTTTGCTGATCCGCCATATGTGAAGAATTTTGTCAATGAAACGATTGCTTTGATTTTTCGCCATACATTGCTTCGGTCTGACGGTCTGCTTCTCATGGAGCACAGCAGTCGGGAACCGATAGCGGATAGTCCCCTGTTTACAATTATCAGAAAAAAAACCTATGGAAGCGACACGCAGATATCATTTATCCGCGGTTGCAAGGAAGGGGTATAAAGGTGCGAATCGGAATCTGTCCGGGTAGCTTTGATCCGGTTACGAACGGACACATTGACATATTTGAAAGAGGCAGTAAACTTGTCGATCGATTGATTGTAGCCGTTTTTGAAAATCCAACGAAGAAACCGTTATTTTCCATGGCAGAGCGGGAAGCGATGCTCCATGAAACGACAAGACATATTGCCAATATTGAAGTTGTCAGTTTTGGCGGGTTATTAAATCAGTATGCGATTGAACGGGGAGCGACGATCATTATTCGCGGCCTTCGCGCTCTTACCGATTTCGAGTATGAGTTTCAGCGTGCTTTATTGATGAAAAAGGTGGAACCGACGATAGAGACGGTTTTTATCATGGCCAGTACACAACATTCGTATATCAGTTCGACGGGGATTCGGGAACTTGCTTGTTTCGGAGGCAAATTAGAGGGGCTTGTGCCGAGTTATGTTGAAGGTGAATTAAAATTGAAGTTTAAAGATAAATATAAGGCATAGAGGTGGAGCAGATGAATTCGGATAAATTATTGGAAGATTTGGAAAGCATCATTTTAAATGCGTCAAAAATGCCCTTTACGAACAAGAAAGTTGTTGAAGAAGAAGAAATCCTGCAAATCATCGACGACTTAAAGGTTTGTATGCCGGACGAATTGGATCAATCCAAGAAGGTATTGGCCGAGCGGGACAAAATCATCGCCGACGCACAACGGCATGCGGACAGTATGGTAGCACAGGCGAAAGATTATATTGCCAAATTGACGGAAGAAAGCGAACTGGTACGGCAATCGCAGGAACATGCCAATCTGATCATTGCCAATGCCAATCAGTCGTCTGAAGATTTGAAGAACAGTTCGATCACCTATGCCGGTGATGTCTTGAAATACGTGGAGTCGACATTGGAAAAAACCTTGTCCAGTATCCGGCAGAACAGAGAAAGTCTGATTCAGACGAATCGCGGAAAAGATGCCAAAAAGTAAGATAAATCAATTGAGTGGCGCAGTAAGTGCAATATCCTTGCGGTATTGCACTTATTTCTTACGCAAAAACGGCTTTACGTAAAGGATGCGAGAGTATGAAAGAAATTACTTCACGTGATAATCAATGGATCAAATTGGCTTGTGCAGTGAAACGAAAAAAGGAGCGTACTGCGCAGCGACGAGTTTTTCTGGAAGGCCGCCGTCTGGTGACGGATGCGGTGGAAAACGAAATTCGTGACGGCATTTGTTTTGTTTCGCCGAAAGGTCGTGAGCAGGCCGATTTTGACGATCTTTTCGCTCGCGGCGTTGCACTGGGCTGGGACTTTTTTTTCGTTACGGAGAGCGTGTACGATAAGTTGAAAGATACGCAGTCACCGCAGGGGATCGCCGCCGTCGTTCCTTTTTTTACGCATACGCTGCAGTCGCTGGAGAAGGATAACACGGCTCGTTCGTTGGTATACTTGCAGGCCATTCAGGATCCGGGGAATTTGGGGACCATCATACGGACGGCGGCGGCGACGGATTGCGGCGCCGTTATACTCAGTCCCGGCAGCGTCGACGTGTATAATGATAAGACGCTGCGCAGCGCGATGGGCGCTATTTTTAAAGTTCCCTTGATAGAGAATATTGACGAAGAAGAGATCTGTGCGTTTGTCCTGCGGCAAGGCAGGGTTCTGTTCGGGACCTCGCCGCAGGGACGTGTATCCTTCGCCGCTGCCGATTACAAACGTCCCGCTGTCCTGGCCTTCGGCAATGAAGGACAAGGGCTGACGGCGGCGTTTGCGCAGTGTTGCGACGAATTGTTGTCGATTCCGATGCGGAGCAATACGGAATCGTTGAATCTGGCGACAGCCGTAGGCCTGGTTCTGTACAGAGCATGGGAAGCGAACGGCTTTGCGAGGTGAGAAACGATGGATGAGATCAGAAAAATATTGGAAGCGTATAAAGCCGGCGTGTTCACGCTGGAAGAAGCCGCCGCATCACTGGCCGATGACCGAGGCGATACCTGTCATCTGGGGTTTGCCAATCTCGATTTACAGCGGCAGGAACGATGCGGATTTCCGGAAGTCGTCTATTGCGCCGGGAAGACAACAGAACAGTCGGTGAAGATATTGGCGTTTCTTATGGCGCGTTACGATAATGTTATCGGCACGCGTGCCGATCAGGCCGTTTATGAAGGGATTAAGCCGACTGTTCCCACCGCCTGCTACGACGCGACGGCTCGTATGGTGTATCAACATAAGGACCGGACGGTATTTAACGGAGAGCGGACAATTGCCGTCATTACGGCCGGAACCAGCGATATCCCCGTGGCTGAGGAGGCGGCGCTGACGGCAACGATTATGGGCAATAAAGTGGAGCGCATTTATGACGTCGGCGTAGCCGGGCTGCATCGGTTGTTAGCACGGCGCGAGGACATTTGCCGGGCTAATGTCAATATTGTCGTCGCCGGCATGGAAGGAGCGCTGGCCAGCGTCGTCGGCGGTCTGGTCAGCAAACCTGTCATTGCCGTGCCGACAAGTATCGGTTACGGCGCCAATTTTCACGGTTTATCGGCGCTGCTGGCGATGTTGAACAGTTGTGCCGCCGGTGTTTCCGTCGTCAATATCGATAACGGATTCGGCGCCGGGAGAATGGCGGCTATGATTAACGGCATGAGGTAGATCAATGGAAACATTATGGCAAATGGAAGCAAACATTGACGACATGAATCCGCAGCATCTGGAGTATGTCTTTTCACGCCTGCTGGAAAGCGGCGTCAATGATGTCTGGGCTGTACCGATGCTGATGAAGAAAGGGCGGCTGGCAGTGATGCTCGGTGTTCTCTGTAAGAAAGCGCTGCTAGAAGAAGTGGAAGCGATTATTTTTACAGAAACGACGTCCATCGGCGTGCGGCATTTTCCGGTCGAACGAAAGGCGTGCGAGCGCTTTTTCGGTGAAGTGACGGTCGACGGGGAACGGATCGGCTGTAAGATATGTTCCCATAACGGGCGCGTCACTACTATTTCCGCTGAATATGACGATTGCCGCCGCGCTGCCGAAAAAAGCGGTAAGCCCTTGAAGGAGTGGCAGCGGCGAGCTAAGGAAGAAGCGTATAAAATTTATGGATAAAGAACTGACACGGGTAGTAAAGAAATTTAGAGAAGCACTGCCGGCAAAGGGAATTTTCTGTGCGCAAGAAAAAGAAATCAATTACGGCTGCCAACTCATCTGCTGTAAAGGCGCGATGCGGAGTACCGTCAACTGGTATTACGGCAAAAAGGGAATTTCCGTCGTGTTGCAGGGAAAAGACACGCCGTTGAAAGAAGAACTGCGGCAGTTGACGAAGGTGCTCGCCGACGGGAAAAAAGCGGCGGCTGCCGCGCCGGAAGAATTGATTCGCCCATACGATGTAAAAACCTGGATCGGCTGTGACGAGTCGGGAAAGGGGGATGTTTTCGGACCTCTGGCGGCGGCAGCTTGCCTTTTGACGGAAGAAGATGCTCTTTATTTCCAGGAAATCGGCGTTTGTGACAGCAAAACACTGCCTGATTCCACGATTATCCGGCTGGCGGAACAGATAAAGGGCCGTCTCGGTGATCGTTGTACGCTGCGTGCCTATCCGCCGGAAGACTATAATCGGCGGTATGCCGCATTGAAAAAGGAAGGGAAAAATCTCAATCATCTGTTGGGATGTCTCCATGCTGAAAACATTTGTGTACTATTGTCAAAGTACGAATGTCCCTGTATAATAGTCGATAAGTTCGGTAAGGACTCTTACGTACTGGATGCATTAGGCTGTCAGTGCGCGGGCAGGCAGGTGATACAGGTGCCTAGAGGGGAGCGGGATATTGCTGTCGCCGCGGCGTCTGTTCTGGCCAGAAGCGCGTTTATAGAAGGAATAGCCGCTTTGGAGCGAGCTTTTTCCCTGTCCTTTCCGAAAGGAGCTTGGGCCGGTATTGATGAGGCCATAAGGCTTTTTTTAC